>JBEIKF010000008.1:0-14847 GCA_040379905.1 Crocinitomicaceae bacterium | reverse complement strand
TTAGTTGGGGGCGGAATAGGAACCTATGTTTTGCAACAAACGGCTTTAAAAACAAAAAGTCAAAAACTGATTAAAGATGCAGAAGTTGAAGCAGAAAGCATCAAAAAAGAACGAGTTCTTCAAGCAAAAGAGAAGTTTTTAAAACTTAAAGAGGAACACGAATCAACGATCAAGGACCGTGAAAGAAAACTTCAGTCTAATGAAGATCGTGTTCGTGCTAAAGAAAAATCTTTCACAGACAAGTTGGAGCATTTAGGTCGCAAGGAAAAGGAACTTGAGAAGACACAGGGTGATTTCGATGCTAAATTCCAAGCTCTTGATGTGCGTTTACAGGAAGTTGATAAAATCCAACAAAAACGTGTTGCGGAACTTTCAAAAATCAGCAATATGAGTGTGGATGAAGCAAAAAACATGCTCATGGAAGCCTTAAAAGATGAGGCGAGAACTGCAGCAATGGCTTCAATAAAAGAGATAACAGAGGAAGCAAAACTCAATGCAAATAAAGAAGCTCGTAAGATTGTAATTCAATCCATTCAACGAGTGGCTACTGAGCAGGCCATTGAAAATGCGGTTTCAGTTTTTAATATTGAGTCAGATGAGGTAAAAGGAAGAATTATCGGTCGTGAGGGCCGAAACATTCGCGCTTTGGAAGCGGCAACTGGTGTTGAAATCATAGTGGATGATACTCCAGAGGCAATTATTCTTTCTTGTTTTGATCCTGTTAGAAGAGAAATAGCTCGTTTGGCCTTGCATCAATTGGTATCTGACGGGCGTATTCACCCCGCAAGAATTGAAGAAGTAGTAGGTAAAACGAAGAAACAATTGGAAGAAGAAATCGCTGAGACGGGTCGCAGAACATGTATTGATCTTGGTATTCACGGACTTCATCCTGAATTGATGCGCATGGTTGGAAGAATGAAATATCGTTCTTCATATGGACAAAATTTATTGCAACACTCGCGTGAGGTGGCAAATCTTTGTGCGATTATGGCTACAGAACTTGGTTTAAACGTTAAATTGGCTAAACGAGCTGGATTGCTTCATGACATTGGAAAAGTTCCTGACGAAGAACCAGAATTGCCGCATGCTATTTTAGGGATGAAGATCGCCGAGAAGTTTGGTGAAAAAGGGGATGTGTTGAACGCGATTGGGGCCCACCACGACGAAATTGAAATGACAACCTTGATTTCTCCGATTGTTCAGGTTTGTGATGCTATTTCCGGAGCTAGACCTGGAGCCAGACGCGAAATCGTTGAAGCCTATATCAAACGTATCAAAGAACTTGAGAATTTGGCTTTGTCATATGACGGAGTTCAAAGTGCTTACGCGATTCAAGCTGGACGTGAACTTCGCGTTCTGGTAGAGGCTGAAAAAGTTTCCGACCAACGATCTGAGGAGTTGTCATTTACTATTTCACAACGAATTCAAACAGAGATGACTTATCCTGGACAAGTAAAAGTTACAGTGATTCGGGAGAAAAGGGCGGTAAATTACGCTAAATAAGCATTTGACTGTTAGTTCTATTGGAGATACAGATTCTTCATTTGCTTAACGCGTTCGGAGATTGTCACTCTTAAACTTTTCGGTTCTAATACTTCAATTTCCCCACCATAACCCAGTATTATGCGAATAAATTCTTCTGAAATAAGAATATTTAGTTCAAAAACAGATCCTTCAGTTCCTTCTGATAGTTGTTTTTGAGATTTGTGAAATGGCTGTGAGGCTATGTATTTGGCTGCGATTTTATTGGTTTTTATCCGGATTTTTTCGGTTTTTCCCTTGTAGGCAGTAATGCCAATTGTATCCTGAAAATAGGAGCTTGGACTAAAATCATCAGGGAATGTCGCCTCGTCTTCGAGTAACATTGGATCTTGTACACGATCCAATGCATATGTGATGATATCGTTTTTCGTCGAATCAAATGAAATCAAATACCAACGATTGCGATACTCTTTTAAGAATAAAGGTGAAACTTTTCTCGGTTTTTCGATTCCATTAATGAAACTGGCATAGGTAAAAAATACTTTTTTACGAGCTCTTATAGCTTCAAGAAACAAGGGTAAATATTCATTTCCACCCACGGAAATAGCTGATTCAAATTCAATGAACTGATTTATTTCAGCATCATTATTATCTCCAATAGCCACACGATCGACAATCTTATCGATTGCATTTCCGAATTGCTGGAAAAAGGGAACTTCTCGAAATTGCTGAAGTGTATTCACCGCAAATCGGATGGAGCTTAATTCATCTTCAGAAAGAGGAATGTCATTAATACTAAAATCAGGATCTACGTAATAATAGCCTCCATATTTCTTGCTGAATTTGATGGGGGCATCGTGTTCCATCTTCATCGCAAACATGTCCTTTTCTATTGTAGAATCACAAATGTTTGCTCCTAGAGATCCAAAAAGCTCATCTTCACAAGCTTCCCTTAATTGTTGTTTACTCGGATAAGGTTTATACTTATTGCGCAACATTCGATCGATGATGCGATAACGAATCAACGCGTTTTTAATGTGGGGCATACGTTAATTACTCAAGACTTTGTTTTGATAACCGAAAAGCTCGAAAAATTTTATCGCTTGAGCAACCTCATATGGAACATCCTCCTCCCAACTACTTGCACCGGCCTTGATTTTACTTAAAACGTCATCGGACATAATGTGAAGTAAATGTTGGTCATAAGTTTTAATAGCGGAAATTTTATCGTTATCCTTCATAAATTGCATAAGACCATTCAGGTTTTTTGGGATTTGTATGTTATTCAAATCATATAGCGAACCATCCTCTACATTGGTTGCCGGGTATACGAAGAGTTTCACATTGTGACCAAATCCACGTCCGAATGCTTCCAAAAGTCCACCTGGAAGGTTGTCGTAATATCGCTCATCAAAAATGGTGCTCAGGTTGTAAACTCCTAAAATCACTCCAATTAGGTTTCCTTTGCTAATGGCCGATAAGTATTCAACCATTTTATAGTGTTTCAGATAATTTGAAATCATTACAGTATAACCCAATGACCCCAGTAATTCAGCTCGATCAACGAAATCTTTATCTGAAATTTTACCATCAGCAGTCAAATCTTTTAAGGTTAATTCAAAAACAACTTCAAGATTTCCTTCTTTAACACGTTTTTCCTTTAAAAATTCAACCCTACCTTTTTCAATCATATCGATATGAACCTTAGTAACTGGTCTAAATCGCCCACGCATTAAAAGGATATTCTTTTTATACAATGCAGTTGCTGGTTGTAACACGTTTTTCGCTAAATCAAACATAGTAGCGTCCGTAATTCCTCGCTTTACAAGATTGAGTGCAATGATTCGATTGTCAACATTCTCAAAGTCAGGCCCGGAAACGCGAAGCATGTCGATTTCCATTCGATCACGCGGGATTCGATGAACTAAAGCATCGAGAAATTCGTCTAGATTGTCTGTGTGAAAAAATGCCGCGTGAATTAAATTTACCCCAAGAATACCTAAAGCTTCTTGCTGACCTTTGTGGCTATTATCGTGCATTTTAATATGCAGAATAATGTCATTTGTTGGCCCATCTAAGCGAAACTGAAACCGTATACCAACCCATCCCTGGCCTTGGTTTGTTTTGTGGTAGTTCAAGGATTCAACTGTGTTACAAAACGCAAAAAACCTTGATTCTTTGTGTTTATTTGGAAGTGTTTGAGCTATGTGGTTGTATTCTGTTTCCAACATGGTTATCAATCTTTCTTCACATACATAGCGTGATGCAATGCCATAAAGTGAATCAGACACTTTCATATCGTAGGCCGATTGGGTAAAGGCTATAGTTCCAGAACTCCCCCCAGCTTTAAAAAAGTTTGCAGCTACTTCTTGTCCAGCACCGATTTCAGCAAAACAGCCATAAATATCAGAAGTGAGGTTTATTTTAAGAGCTTTTTCTTCCGTGGTTAATCTGAATCCACTCATCTTAATTCGGGTCTTTAAAGTTTGGATTATTGATGAAATTATTATCGGTCAAAGTAAGTAAAAACTTTTTCAATAAATATTTCTCTTGCGCATCTAGTTGAACACCTCCTTGACTTCCAAATTCAATTAATGGGTCAATGGTTGGACTCATATGAATACCTGATGAATAGTGTTCTATAACTTCATCTAATGTGGCAAATCGGCCATCGTGCATATAGGGAGCAGTTAAAGCTATATTTCTCAAGGTTGGAACTTTAAACTTATAATTGTCCTCTGGATTATTGGTTACAATTGCCCGACCAAAATCGTTGATTGAATTAGGTATTAAGCCATTATTGCTAAATTTTTTCACCCGCATAAGTGGCCCATTATGGCAATGAAAGCAATCGGCGCCATTCAGACTTTTAAATAAGTCATAACCAGCCCACTCCTCAGGATCAATTGATTGAAAAAGAGCTTGTTCGTTTGATGATAGAGTTAACCCGTTTTCATATTTATACATTATGTCGAACTTGGATTCGCTGCTTATCAATGTTCTAAGAAATTGAGCAATAGCTTTAGCGACTTTTATGGAATCGATGCCTTCTTCATTGAATGCTCTGAAAAAATGATTTCGATAATTTACATCCGCATTAAGTTTCGAAACCGCATCTTTCCAGCTTTGGTGCATTTCAATCGGATTCGGAATAGGCTCTAAAATTTGTCCTTCCAACGTCGTCTCACGTCCATCCCAAAAGAAAAAGCTTTCCCATCCTAAATTGACGAGTGCCATTGATTGACGTGTACCTGCTATGCCATCGATACCAATTGAGAATTGATTCGGATCCGAAAAACCGTTTTGTGGAAAATGGCAACTTGCACAGCTCATCGTATTATCTCCACTCAATCTCTTTTCATAAAATAAAAATCGCCCTAATTCAACGCCCTCCTTCGTAAGAGGATTGTCTTCAGGAATTACCATATTGGGAAAATGCGTGGGTTTAATTAAGTTGTAAGGAGTAGGATTAAAACCCACCTTTTCTTTACGACAAGAAATTAAAGCAAGGATTATGAAAAAGAAAACTAAATTTTTCATTAATAGGTTGTCAATGCTTGTTGAAAATTTGAAACTACTTTAATGGTAAGCGCTTGTTGTCCGGATGCCGTATGTGTTAGAAATTCCGTTTTCAAATCAATTGGGCTCCAAGGACTATGAAGGAATTTCCATAAATCCAATTTCAACGGAAAAAGTTTTTCAGTTGTAGAAACCGTTTGCCAGTTTACATTAGAAAAATAAAAGTCCTTTCGATAAGTATCCGTTCCTATATGGAAACTGAAACTATGATCCAAATTATTTATTGCGTCGGGAATGGTATCAACTTTACCTTCTAAGTTAATGAAAATGTAGCCTGGATTCCAACCCCAATGCATGGTGCCGGCATTCGAAATGTTTAAAGGACTTTCATTCGGAAAAGCCGACGGATCGGAATGATTCAATACGGAATCAACACCAATATATCCCTGTAAGCTTGAAAACTTATTGAAATCACCGATGCCCCTGAAAAGTAAATTCCCAAATTCGCGATAATCCAAAATAGCGGACTCGAAAAGATCATTGTCGCCATTCTTCATTTTAGTGATAAAAAACTTGATGTCTGTAAATTTTACTTTATACCCTTCAGGAGTAGTATATATACTGTCTAAAACCGCATTTTCGATACCATTATTCATGTATGTAGGCTGGATGGTAATTTTTAGATAATTATCGACAGGCTGAGGCTCTGGATCTTTCTTTTTGCAAGAAATGATGATGATCATCAAAAACAAAAAGTAAAAAACGAATTTTGACATGTTATTAATTGCTTTTTGTACGTATCTTTAATAACTACGTAATATTCTTACGAATTTACAAGAAAATCGATTAAAGCGCAAATGAAAAAACCGTTAAAAATATTAAATGCCTCCGCAGGAAGCGGTAAGACCCATCAATTAGTTTTGGAGTATTTAACTATTCTGTTGGGCGAAGACTACTCAATCCCGAAATTCAAATCCATCGTAGCCATGACATTTACCAACAAGGCAGCTTTGGAAATGAAAAACAGAATTATAACAACCTTGGAAGGAATTGTGGATTACGATGGGACTAACTCCAAAATCTCCAATATGTTGAGTGGTTTAATTGAAAATATAAGCGCTACACAAGACGTAATTCAAAAGCGAGCAAAAAATGCCCTTGGACAAATTCTTCATGGGTATGAGGATTTTCATGTGTCTACAATTGATAAATTCAATTTGCGATTAATTCGATCCTTTAGTAGGGATTTGGATTTGCCAGGTGAATTTGAGGTGGTTCTTAATGAGAGTCAAATCATTGAAGATGTCGTCGATTTACTCATGAGTAAATTAGGCCAAGCAAACAATGAGGATTTAACCAATTTGATGACGCTTTATGCTCGAACAAATTTGGAGGATGGACAGAGTTGGAACTTTCGACAACAATTGGTTGAATTTGCGAGTGTCCTCTCTTCGGAAAGGTATCAAGATATCGTTGAAAAGCTTTTGGCTTTGTCACTGACGGATCAGGATTTTAATGTATTGAAATCCGAAATCAGGCAAATAGAATCCGATTTTATATCAGAGGCAAATGATTTCGGTAAGTATGCAGATTTGCAGGGTCTTACAGCCAACAACACACCAGGGGCTAATACCACTGTAAATGCGCTAATTAGTTTTAAAGATTTGGCGGATTTTCCTTCTGCAAAAAAAACAGGAGGCTTGTTTACAGACACTGTTCTAAATAACGCTCGTGACCGTTCGGGAAGCAAATATTTTTCTGAAGAACTTGCCAATCGAATACTGACTTTGAATAATTCATTTTTGTTAGCATATTCGAGGCATCAGCTACTGATGAAATTTCGAGCGAATTTCTTTAATATGGCTTTGCTTCAATTCATTGCCAACGCCTTGAATGAAACAAAAGAGAACGAACAAATAATTCGTATTTCTGAGTTCAATAAGTTGATTAGTAGTTTGGTTGGCGACGAGGATGCACCATACATTTATGAGCGACTCGGAACACATTTGGAACATTTTTTATTAGACGAATTTCAGGATACCTCACGTTTACAATGGTTAAATCTTATTCCTTTGGTTCATGAGTCTCTCGGAAACGGTAGGAGAAATTTAATTGTTGGCGATGCAAAGCAATCCATTTACCGTTTCAACAATGGATTAGCTGAGCAGTTTGTGTCCTTGCCTAAGATTTACAACCCAGAAAAAGATATTAAAATTGAGCAGGTTTCCAACTTTTTCAATGAACAAGGAATCAAGGAGAATCTTGGGAATAATTTTCGTTCTGCGAAAGAAATTGTTGAATTTAACAACGATCTTTTCGAACTATTGAAGGAACAACTTCACGCTAATCATATTGACTTTTATGATTCTATCAAACAGGAAGTTGTTTCAAATCTAGAGGGGTTTGTTCAACTTATTTCAATGGAATCAGACCCTAATATAGAGACACTTGTAACCCCAATAATTCAATGCATTGAACAATGTGTTTCAGATGGTTTTCAGATGGGCGATATCTGTATTCTTACACCTACGAATGTCCTTGGAAATGGAATTGCAAATAAGCTAACAGAGCATAAAATACCGGTTGTATCCCAAGATTCCTTGTTGATAGCCTATGACGCAAAAATTCAGTTAATATTGTCGTTCTTAAAACGTCGTGAGCGACCAACCAATGAAACTGAAACAAAACGATTTGCAGAGTTATTTTTGAGAATTGCAGGAGAAACAACGGATAAATATTTGACTTACTTTGAAAATAAAGTTTTTCCAAATGGCAATACAAAAAGGTATTTTAATGATGAGAAATTTTTAACGGAATTTTTCGGTTCGACGGAGCAATTTTTCGCTACCTATGAGAGTTTGTATGATCTGGTTCTGAAGTTTCTTAACATGATGAAATGGGAGGAGACTAAAGACCCATATTTACACCATTTTGTAGATGTTGTTTTCGATTACCAGTCAAATAAACAGTCTGATATCAAGTTCTTCCTCGAATATTTTACCGAAAATAAAAAGAACATTGCACTTCAGATGCCTGAAACGGATAGTGCAGTAAAAATAATGACCATTCACAAGTCGAAAGGATTGGAGTTCCCTGTTGTGATTTTACCAAAATTGGATTTAAGTACCAAGATTCATAACCAAGCGAAATTTCTAATTGAGGCTGGTGATAAAATTCTTTATGGAAATTTGAGTAAAAACAGTTCGTTGGTTGAAATAGCTAATTTTTCTGAAAGAGAGCTTAGTTTGACGTTTTTGGATAAATTGAATTTGTGTTATGTGGCACTTACCAGACCTGTTCAGCGTTTATATGCGTTTAATTATTTCAAAAAAGGTAATTTGGGTGCCTTGATTCACGAGCGAATCGAACGGAATTTCCCTTGTGAAATGACCGAAAATGGTGAATTGTCCCTTAAAATCGGGTCGCAAAATAAAATTCGAATTACCGAAAAAGCCCAATTAGAAAAGTTTTATATTCCAAAAGAGTTAAATCAGCGACTTTGGTACCCGGATGTTGTTTTTCGCAAAATTTCTGATTCTAAAAAAGAAGAACTTATTAAGGAACAACGTTTTGGAAATTATTTTCATGCACTAATGGCTTGTTGTGATTCCGAATCGGATATTGAATCGAATTTAATGGAGCTAATTCAAAAAGGGGAAATAGATCCCGCATTTCAATTGGAATTACTGGAGAAAGCCAAAGGATTTTTTAACCAATCAGCATCTTTATTTGAAGATGTTGAGGAAATTATTAATGAGCAGTTAATATTGATTCCTGGAGACTCAGATAAACGACCAGATAAAATTTTAATTAAGAAAAATGAGTTGATTATTTTTGATTTCAAAACGGGTAAACAAAGTGATCGCCACCAACCACAACTATTGGGTTATCACACCACACTAAGTGAAATGTTTGACAAACCGATAAAAATGTTTCTTTATTACACGGAGACAAGCTCGCTGTTAAGTGTTTGAGACGCGAATTTCTTCTGCAGCTTTCAGAAAGGTGTAAATTAGTGGATGAGGAATGTCTCTCGTTGAAGAAATTTGGGGGCAAAAGGCACTCGCGATGAAAAATTCATGGTCAACGAGACTAACGATTTCCGGGTCATCAAATTGATTTGTCGCTTCTATATCGATGAATCTGCTTTTAAGCTGTTCAATTAATTGAGGATACAAACTAAAGCGTGATGAGGTTAATTCAATGTTACTGAAGTTTTCGTACAATTTCTCAAATGCATTAGTTAGAGGATTGATCGTTACGCGCTCGAAACTGTTTCCTGCAACAAGATTCTCAGATATTAATTTTTCTGAATACGGGTTGAGCTGATTGATTGCAATTAAAAATTCGATGAATGGTTTGAATGCTTCGCCAGTAACTAAAACTGGTGATTTATGTTCAAGTAATAATTTGAAAATACCGTTTAAATAAAACGGATTTTGAAAAGGCCCCGGAGCTACCCAAATTGCGTCGAACTGATCAAAATAGATAGGCTTATACTGAATGGCCTCATTAATTTTAATCCAATAATAGTTTATTTCGATTTCCAAGAAATCACTGGCGTGATCGAGAGAGAGATTTGTTGCGTGATGGGAATTATAAGTAAAATTATAATCTCCAATTATCGCTATTTTGAGTGATTCACTCATCTATAATATTACATAAATGAAGCTTATCTTCTAAACCAACCCCTGAACTTCGCGTTTGAAATTGGAATAGAAACATCTTGTGCTAATTGAACATCATAGGTCCAAACTAAACAAGAAAAGGTACATTCAAATATGGAATAATCCCCCGTATTATCTGAATCTTGGTTAAGAATGGTAAAATTCGCTATTTGTCCTGGATCAGTTTCTTTGGATTTCCAAAGGACACCATTATTGTCTGTATATTCCACCTGTATTCCAACAACTGCCGGATTTGCATTCACCATTGTAGAGAAATCCTTGAATGGTATGGTAACACCAGAATACGTAGAATGAAAATCATTGAACATCGTCAATGTTGGCTGTGCAGAAACCGTTGCGTCCCAAAGATGGGAGCCAAGCGAAATTTTAAATGACTGTGATTGATAGGTTGACTTAATTTCGGATGTATAAATCATGCGAGATTGAAGAGGAGCTGCATAAATGTAATTAACATTCTCTGGTTTAGCATTATAACCTAAAACATTCTGAGTTAACTCAGTTTGGGTTCCATTAACGTAACCAACAAAATTACAATTCAAGTCTACGGTGCTCGTTGGAGGGGGAATTACTTCGTGTTTGATACAAGAACTAATCACAAAGAATAAAGCAAACGCCTGAAAAAATAATAAACCTTTACGCATTTTGAAATTTTATATTTTAACAAATTTAACTTATATAACGTGAAAAAACAAAAAAAGATGCTTTTAGATTTAATTATTCACTCAATGAAAGCGTTTGAACTAAAGTCTTGTTATTTTTGTTTCGCAAATAACAATCAACTTGGACGATTCATTTGACTATAGGGAAGAAGCCAAAAATGGCGGTGAACAGGATTATGACAAAGTCTTGCGTCCAAAATATCTTTCGGATTTTTCTGGACAAGACCCTGTCGTTCAGAACTTACATGTTTTTGTTCAAGCAGCAAAATTCCGCAAAGAGCCCCTGGATCACGTGCTTTTGCATGGTCCACCGGGATTAGGAAAAACTACATTGGCCAATATCATTGCAAATGAACTTGGTGTTGGATTTAAAGTAACTAGTGGTCCAGTGCTCGATAAACCTGGAGATTTAGCAGGATTGCTTACTAATCTTGGGGAAGGTGACGTGTTGTTTATCGATGAAATTCATCGTTTGAGCCCAGTTGTTGAGGAATATCTTTACTCTGCGATGGAGGATTACGTCATTGATATTTTAATTGATTCAGGCCCCAACGCACGAAGCATTCAGATTGATTTAAATCCATTTACCTTAATTGGAGCAACCACACGTTCAGGACTTTTAACTTCACCTTTAAGAGCCAGGTTTGGAATCAATTCCCGCCTGGAATATTACGATGCTAAAACCTTGACGATGATTGTCGAGCGAAGTGCGGGCTTGCTCAACATTGAAATTGATGAGGATGCTGCATTTAAAATTGCGAGTAGAAGTCGCGGCACACCACGAATTGCAAATGCGCTATTGCGTCGTGTTCGAGATTTTGCTCAAATTAAAGGTTCGGGTCGTATTGATGATGAAATAACAGAATTCGCATTAAATGCTTTAAACGTTGATGCCAATGGATTAGACGAAATGGATATTCGAATTTTAAAAGTTATCATTGATAAATTCAAGGGTGGACCAGTTGGATTGACAACCATCGCAACGGCCATCGGAGAAAATGCGGGTACGCTAGAAGAAGTTTATGAACCATTTCTCATTCAAGAAGGATTTTTAATGCGAACTCCTCGAGGCCGAAAGGCAACCGAAAAAGCATTCAAACACCTTGGCAGAGATATGGGTTGGTCGCAAGGAGGTTTGTTTTAAATCTTCAGAAATTAGCATGATTCATACCAAGTATAAACAGTTGATCAAGTCAAAAGCAGCTGAACTTGGGTTCTTTCATTGTGGTTTCTCGAAAGCTGATTTTTTGGAGGAGGAAGCTCCAAGACTTGAATCGTGGCTCAAGCGCAATTTCCAAGGCAAAATGTCCTATATGGAAAATCACTTTGATAAGCGATTAGATCCCCGCTTGCTTGTTGAAGGGTCGAATACGGTCATTTCTTTGTTACTGAATTATTCACCTACCGAAACGCAAAAAGACGCAGATACTCCGAAGATTTCTAAATATGCTTACGGAGAGGATTATCATTTTGTCATAAAGGACAAACTTAAGGAGCTCATTCAATTTTTACAAGATGAAATCGGTGAGGTCAATGGCCGAGCTTTTGTAGATTCCGCCCCGGTTATGGATAAAGTTTGGGCAAAAAAATCGGGATTGGGTTGGATTGGCAAAAATACGAACCTGATTCATCCCAAAGAAGGAAGTTTTTTCTTCATCGCGGAACTCATTACTGACCTAAAAATTGAGCCAGACGGACCCATGAAAGATTACTGCGGAACCTGCACGCGTTGCATCGATGCGTGTCCGACTGAGGCCATCGTACAGCCTTATTTGGTGGATGGATCCAAGTGTATTTCCTATTTGACAATTGAATTGAAGGACGAAATTCTTCCAAAAGAATTCGCTGGAAAAATGGATAATTGGATGTTCGGTTGCGATGTTTGCCAAGATGTTTGCCCCTGGAATCGATTCGCTAAAGCAACAACAGAAGAACGTTTTCAACCTACACTTTCCTTACTTGATTTAACCAAGTCAGATTGGCAGAATTTAGAAAAAGAAACATTTCAAAATTTATTTAAGAATAGCGCTGTAAAACGGACTAAATTCAGTGGATTGAAGCGAAATATTGCATTTTTAAAAAAATGACCCTATTAATCGTGTAATTTTTTAATTTCGTTATTTAAAATTTAAAATATGGCTAACACTTGTACAACAGAGATTAATGTCAACGCAAGCGAATCAGCAATTGATTGGTTAGAAAATTTAGTGAAAAATTACACAACAGAGGATTTTATTGGTCAATTTGGATCAGGTGCTGAACTTTTTATTGATAAAGTTGGATCGAAATGGATTACTTTAATGGACCAATACCGAGTTGAAAGTCAAAAATATTTTATCTCTTTTGAATCAGCTTGGTATCCGCCAGAAACATTAATGAAAAACATATTTGATCAGCTTAGTAAAATTGATGATTCTTCATACCTCGATGGTCGTTATTGGGATGAAGGATTTTCACCAATTGGTATTTTTGAAGTCAATTTGGCAGGTTATAAGTCAGCTGAAGACCATTTAAGTGTAGATTGGGACAATGAATATTATTGGGAAGAAGAAGTTGAACCCGCGTTCAATAATTTGGAAATATAGCGAGGTTCCAAGGAAATATCTTCGGGTTCATTCCTGGTTAAAAAAAATTAATTAAACTTTCTAGCTACTTTTATTGTTGACTAAGCCACAAATTGTTTCTATGGAAAAAAAGAAAGAAGCCGTCATCATTGGTGCCGGATTGGTCGGTTCCTTGTGGGCTGTTTACCTATCCAAAGCTGGATACAAAGTAACGATTTATGAACGTCGTTCTGATATTCGTAAAGCAGAGATTTCTGCGGGAAAATCTATAAATTTAGCTTTATCTGTCCGCGGTTGGACAGCCTTGGATGCGGTTGGAGTAGGAGATGAAATTCGTGAAATTGCCATTCCGATGTATGGGCGCATGATGCACGATTTGGAAGGGAATCTTACCTATCAGCAATACGGCAAGGCCGATCAGGCGATTTTTTCCGTTTCTAGAGGTAAAGTTAATGCCAAAATGATGGACATTGCCGAGAAACATGGGAATGCGACCATTCATTACAATACAGAATGTAAAAACGTAGATTTAAATAAAGGAATCGCTTTTTTAAAGAATTCGTTGACAGGAGAAGAATTTCAGGTTCATTCCGATTTAATTTTTGCTGCAGATGGAGCTTTTTCAGCTGTTAGATATAATTCGATGCAGAAACTTGATCGTTTTCAATACAGTCAAAATTACATTGCAGATGGCTACCGAGAAATTTTGTTACCTGCCAATTCCGACGGAACCTATCCAATGGATAAAAACTCCCTGCATATATGGCCGCGCGGACGTTTTATGCTGATTGCTTTGGCGAATGAAGACGGATCGTTTACGTGTACCTTGTTTATGCCACACGAAAATGATGAATTTTCATTTGATAAATTGAACTCCAAAGATGCAGTAAACAATTTCTTCAAAACAGTATTCCCTGATTTCTTTGAAATGATGCCAAACATTGCTGATGCGTGGGAAGATCACCCGCTTTCAAATCTAGCCATCATTCGCTGTTATCCATGGACGAAAGGAAAGGTTGCCTTGATGGGTGACGCTGCACACGCAACTGTACCATTTTATGGACAAGGCATGAATGCAGGTTTCGAGGATTGCTCAGTTCTTTGGGGACTTATGCAAAAACACAACGAAGACTGGCCGAAGGTTTTTGAAGAGTATAGCCAAACTCGTAAACCGGATGGTGATGCGCTTCAGGATTTATCACTTGATAATTACTACGTTATGCGCGATTATGTTGCGGATCCTGCATTTTTACTGAGAAAGAAAATCGAAGCCAAATTCAGTGAACTGTACCCAAATAAGTGGCTGCCGTTGTATTCTCAAGTAACTTTCAGTAACATTCGATATAGCGTGGCTTACAAACAAGGTCAACTTCAAAATCAGATTATGGATCAAATTATGGATATGCCAGATATCGAGATTAAGTGGGATCAAGCCGAGGTTATGGATAAGATATTAGAACTTAGTCACGATTTTAATTTTTAAATAATGAAAGCAAGATTTTTATTTTTTTCCTTACTGATTTCAACTTTAACTTTTGCTCAAGGCGGATTCAAAAAAGGAACAAAAGGAAATGATTACATCATTGTTACTAATGATGGAATTCAATTTTCTTTCGGACCAACTTATTTAATTCCGTCAAAAACTATTTCAGGAGAAATTACTGATAATAATGGCGCACGTGGCATTTATGACATAAAGCCGAAAGGAAATGTTGGTTTTTTTGCGGAATTTGGAATGGCTCATTTCCCGAAATGGAAAGGTATTCCTATTAAACCATTGAAAAAGAGCCGGATTTTGGATTATGTTGATTGGGGCGTTGGGTATAGACAATATTCCGGTGAAGAAGCAACCACGATTCAACTTAATTCAACTCAGACTGGAAATGGAGAATTTCGAAATGGGTATTTGTACGGCCGTATTTCCGCACATACGGT
>JBEIKF010000007.1:0-15558 GCA_040379905.1 Crocinitomicaceae bacterium | reverse complement strand
CTTTATGCAGATGTAACAACCTATTGGGATTATATCGAGTTGGACACCCTTCTAAGTCTTCAAAAACCTAAAACACGATTTCCTGATGAGGTAGTTTTTATTATGTATCATCAAATTACAGAGTTATACTTTAAACTTTCGTTGAGAGAATTTAAACAACTTGGTGAAAAAGCCGATATTGATAAAACGTTTTTCATAGAAAGAGTTTCTCGTATAAATCGCTATTTCGAAGCCTTAATAAAAAGTTTTGAAATAATGATTGAGGGAATGGAACGGGAACAGTTTTTAAAGTTCAGAATGTCTCTGCTTCCAGCGAGTGGATTCCAATCTGGACAATATCGTGAAATTGAAATTTATAGTACAGATTTTATAAACCTTGTCGCTAAAGACAAGAGGACAAATTTTGATTCGGAATCTTCCATTCGAGAAATGATTGAGCATATTTATTGGAAGGAAGGAGCAACAGAGGTTGAATCTGGTAAAAAAACATTAACACTTACGCAATTCGAAGATAAATACTTGGAATCCTTTATTTCTTTAGGGGAGAATTGTAAGAAAAACAACCTTTGGCAAGTTTATTTAACATTGAATAAAGAAGACAAGGAGAATGAATTGATAAAAGCCGTCTTGCGCACGAATGACATCAATATAAATGTCAACTGGCCCCTAGCTCATTATAAATCTGCCGTTCGGTATTTGGCAAGAGACAAAGAAGATGTGGCAGCGACAGGTGGAACAAACTGGCAGAAGTACTTACCGCCGCGTTTTCAAAAACGAATTTTTTATCCAGAACTATGGTCCTCAGAAGAAATTGAAAATTGGGGTAAGGGTTGGGTTGATGATGCGCTTATTAGCTCTAAAAAACCTCTTTAATGTAAATTTTAGAGAAGTCGATTAACCCAGAATTCCTTATTTGAAAGTCTCGAACACGTAAATTAACAATCACAAAAAGATCTTCGCTAAAAATAGGAACAATTGCTCCTTTCTCAATTAGAATTTTATCTAGCTCGTTATGTAATTTATTTCTCTTTACATAACCTATGGTTCTTTCTGCCCTAAAATAAATTGAATCGAATGTCTTGTTGTTGAAGTTGTTGTAATTATTCTCTTCATTGGAAACCCCAGATTTGTTGCCATAAAAGACTCTGAAATATGCCTCAGCATCGGGATAATCAGGAATCCAGGCGGACTTCCAAACCTTTGCTTTACGTGATAAAATGGCCTTATGTTTTTGATCTAATGTGCAATATTTTATTTCCAATTCGACTCCAATATTCTCTTTCAGTTGTTTGATAATTTCTTTTGACCATTTATCTGATGCTCCTCCTTTTTGAGCATTTATGTATAAGGTAAGTTTTGGAAAAGGATTGTTTGAATCATAACCAGCTTCTACCATTAGTTTTTGAGCGGTAGTTGGATCGAACTTTAAAAGCTCTACGTTATTTGGTTTATAATAATTGTTCCTTGGCACGAAGCCATTAATAGCGTAGTTTCCCTCCCCGTTCATAGCGTCCAAGCAAATCTTTTTTCGGTCTATAGCAAATGAAAAAGCTTTTCTAACCAACTCATTATTAAAGGGGTAGCTTGTACAATCAAATGCTAAGTAATTGATTGTTGTGCCTTTTTTCACAACAACTCTATGTAACAGATTCTTTCCTTTTTGCGCCTCCTTCAAAGAACCAAATGTATAATTTAATTCATCGACAGGAAGTTGAAATAAAACATCTGCCTTTCTATTTGAAAACGATAAATATTCGTTTCGCAGACTTTCGCTATTTAGAATGCGCACCTCTTCTAAAAATGGAAGCTGGTTGCCAAACTTGTCCTTTTTCCAATATTGCGGATTCCTGGTCAATACAATTTGTTGTTTATTTGAAGATTTGAGCATAAACGGCCCTGTTCCTAGTGGATAATGAATTATTTGATTCTTGTAGTGCAGAAATGTTTTTTTTGAAAAAACGACTAAACCGGGATGAGTCAATAACTTTTGAAAATTCGAATAATTGTCTGTAAGTACTAATTCTAATGTTGTGTCATTGATCACTTTTATTCCGCTAACACCATTTTCGGGTACCTGCCTAGATGATTTTTTATAATAAGATTTCCCTCCAACTATTTTATCTCTTAAAAGCCCCCCAATTGAATTCCATTTATTACCAGAACAAGCGAACGAAAGTGAAAACTTAACATCCTCAGCGGTCATTTTTAAGTCACCGGAAAACAAATCATTTTCATGGAAATAAACGTCATTTCTTAATTGAATGGTGATTGTTTTTCCGTCTGGAGATGTTATTAAGTTTTTGGCGAGATTTGGTACAACATTCCCTTTTTCATCAAGATTAACTAGTGGTTCAAATATTTGTGAAAGCACCCTCTGATTATAGACCGATGGAGAATAGAATGGAAAAAACACATCCGTTTTTTCTGAAGTGAAAAAGGTAAACGTACCCCCATACTTTTTTCCTCCAAAAGCAACCTTTTGGTTCAATTGTTCATTACAGGAAAAAAGAAAAAGTGCTACTAAAAAAAGAAACCACCTATAAATAGAAATCATTTCCTAAAGTTAATGATTTCCTGTGATTTTAGTTTTCAGCTCTAACCAAATGAATAAATCCGTGTCCTTCCAATTCTTGCCCTGTTATACCAACACCTTGGTATTTATAGAAGTATACACCTTCCTCTGCCTTACCACCATCCCAGGCAGGAATATTGTTTATTAAATCTTCACTAGTTTTATCGTAAAGAACATTCCCCCAGCGATTAAGTACAATTAACCGAAGGGATTTCAAGTTTTTCCAATCTAACTCAAAAACTTCATTTAAACCATCTTGATTTGGTGTGAATACATTTGGAGCTTCAATAATCGGATCCGGAAAAATACAGCTACCATCGTCTACAGTGGCATTTGGGTTATAATTATCTGCTTCTATATTTGTACAACCACAGACAGTTGTAATAATTCCGATTACTGCAGTGTCAGCACAAAACGGACCTTGTTGTGCAATTAATTGAATTACATACGATTGATTCATTAATGAGTCAGAATAGGTGTGAACAAGGCCGCTTAAATCCGTTGTTGTTTGAGGAGCCGATCCGTCACCGAAACTCCAAATATAAGCTGTGGCGTTTTCACTATTATTTGAAAGGGTAACTTCCATAGGTGAGCATCCACTGAGAGGAGTTGCTGTAAATGATGCCACTGGCGGGTCTAACAAATCAACAAATATGCTGTCATTAACAGTACAAACGTCATCTGTAATAGTAAAATAATACCAACCTGAAGGAATGTTTTCCCAAACGGAAGCGTCAATAAAACTTGAGTTATTCGACCCAGGTCCTGTCCAATTGTATGAAGGAATACCCGTGGTTCCAGTTGCTAACCCCCAAACAACACCTGTAGGTTGACAGGTAGATGGTTCTGTACCCATTGTATCAACGGCAAGAGTTTGATTCATGGTTATAGTTACCGTATCGGTTCCAGAAAAATTGCAATTATCTGTAGCAGTTACTAAATATGAAACAGTACCATTTTGAGAGATGCTTCCGCTAATTGTGTCCCCTGTACCAGCAGGGACCCCTGATAGGGTAGACCATTCAAAATCATAAGGAGCATATCCTCCAGACGCCGAGGCAAACAACGGAATGCTGTCCGTTGCACATAGTACAATCGGATCATTTTCTAAAATGTTAATTATAGGTCCTTCTCCTATATAAATGGTTCCTGAAGAGAAGATGGTGTCGTTACAAGGATTGATGATTTCGACTGTAATTATTACAGATTCAAAACCTTCTGTGATTCCATCTTGTGTTGGAATAAGATTTAAAACGACGGAATCTTCACCAGGTAAAAACGTAATCGGATTAATTAAATCATTGTAGTCGATACCCTCAATAGCGTCACCAGTAATCGTGTAATTAATAACAAGGGTATCATCTAGTTGCGTTTCTGGTCTTGTGAAGATGAAGTTAGCGTCTGTACAACCCTCAACAATGGTGGTATCTCCTGAAACCGTTGCAACGGTAACAGCAACAGCGTCAGACACAAAACTACCCGCCTCTAAGAACACGCCAGAATCATACGCCTGGTCTCCTACATTCGAAATAGCCAATTTAATGTGATATGTTTGATTACATTGCACTGAAGCAGCTGCAGTCAAAACAACTGTAGTGCCGTCATATTGGATAGCCGTTCCATAAGTAGAACCATTATCGTTAAACACGTAATATGCTGTATTTGAGGCGTCTCCAACATTGTTTATGGTAACAGGCGTCCCATCAGGTAAAACAGCGATGTTTGTACCACCCGCTGGATATCCAGCTTGAGCATATGGCCCTGAAATACCAGGGCCCCACAAGAACAAACCAAACGCATCATTAAATGATGATGGAGAAAATTCAGGGTATTCGTCGGAACCGAATATATATCTAAAACTCATCGTATCTCCAGAAGGAACAAAGTCAAACTCTAAAACGGTTCCATTGGTTACGGTTCCATTCGCAATTGCATTTAAATGAGGATCAGTTGAAACGTTTGGGGTTGCAGGATTATTATTTGTAAAGCTTGTAGCATTGTTGGGCCCTTGAGCCCCAACACCATTTCCTGTTGTTAATAACATTCCCGCTGAAAACGGAAAGGAAGGATTGTTATTCGTAAATGAAGTAATATTACCAACGGGGGTATTTGCATTTACCGGACTTCCATTAATTGTAATGTTTGTGGCGGTTACACCAAACCCTAAAAGTACGTTATTTACCAATTGAGAAGGTGTTTGACCAGCATTTACCAATATACTTTGAGCGTGAAACGTCAAATGTTTAAACGAAATAAATAGTACTAAAAAAAATATCTTTTTCAAAACAATTAGATTTACAAGTGTTAAAAGGACAACTTACGTTCTAAAATAGTTGCATGCAAAATTAATGTTTTGTTTTTAATCTTGAAATCAATCCTTTTTAGCAATTTTGAATATCTTATTTTTTTAACATGATAAAAACGCAAACTTACATTCAATCTGAAAAAGAAAAATTTATTTTGGAGTTGTTCGAACTACTCAAGATTCCTTCTATTTCGGCGGATCCTGCTTTTAAAAATGACGTAATGAAATGTGCAGAGAAACTTTCCGAAAATTTGCGCGAAATCGGAATTGAGAAAGTTGAAATTTGCCAAACAGCAGGTTATCCAATTATTTATGGGGAGAAAACAATAAACCCAGAATTACCCACTGTTATGGTTTATGGACACTATGACGTTCAACCCGCCGATCCGATTGAATTATGGACTTCACCACCATTTGAACCTGTAATCAAGAAAACGGAAATTCATCCTGAAGGTGCAATCTTTGCGAGAGGCTCTTGCGACGATAAAGGACAAATGTTTATGCACGTAAAAGCGGTTGAGGCCATGCTAGCTTCGAATGAACTGCCTTGCAACGTTAAATTTATGATTGAGGGAGAAGAAGAAGTTGGTAGTGAAAACTTGGGGATTTTTGTTAAAAATAACAAAGAGAAACTAAAAGCTGATATTATTCTCGTTTCCGATACGGGAATGCTTGCAAACGACACCCCATCGGTCACAACAGGGTTAAGGGGATTAAGTTATGTCGAGGTTGAAGTTACGGGTCCTAATAGGGATTTGCACTCTGGTTTATATGGTGGTTGCGTGGCGAATCCTATAAATGTCCTTGCTAAAATGATCGCTTCATTACACGATGAAAACGGAAAAATAACAATACCTGGTTTCTATGATAAAGTTGTTGAATTATCTGATGAAGAGCGAGCAGAAATGGCAAAAGCACCTTTTTCACACGAAGAATATTGTAAAGCACTGGATTTAAATGACGTTATGGGTGAAGCAGGTTATTCTACCCCGGAGCGTGGTTCAATCAGACCAACGTTAGATGTAAACGGTATCTGGGGAGGATATACTGGAGAAGGCGCTAAAACAGTTATCGCATCCAAAGCATTTGCAAAGATTTCCATGCGCTTGGTACCCGATCAAGATCCTGAAGAAATCACGCAATTATTCAAAACCCATTTTGAAGCAATCGCTCCGAATAGTGTAAGTGTTGTCGTAAAACCTCATCATGGTGGCGAAGCGGCGGTCACGCCAATCGATTCTATTGGTTACAAAGCCGCAAGTTTAGCCTATGAGAAAGCATTTGGTAAAAAACCAATTCCTGTCCGCAGCGGCGGAAGCATTCCAATAGTTGCGATGTTCGAAAAAGAATTAGGTCTAAAAACCATTTTAATGGGATTCGGTTTGAATAGCGATGCTATACACTCGCCAAATGAACACTATGGTTTATTCAACTATTACAAAGGAATTGAAACCATCCCTTATTTTTATCACTTTTTTACCGAATTAAATGCAAAATAAAAGTCAAGTTATTTACTGGTTCTCCATCGTTATTCTTCTTGCTTCCTGCAGCTTTCAGCAACCTGTATTCAAGAAGTATGAGGGATTCGATATGGGTAAAATGGATGCGAAAAATGTTTCTTTTACAATCAAAGCAAGTATCTACAATCCGAATAGGTATGCCTTAAAGGTAAAGCCATCTTCGTTGGAAATCAGCACATCCGATGGGAAAATAGGTGTGCTTCATTTGGATCAAAAAATCAAAATGAAGGGAAGAAAAGAAACATCAATCGTCGCGCCAATGCATATTGATTTGGAGAAAGGAATAATGATGAAACTGATGTCTTTTAGTCTAAAAGATTCTGTTAAAATCAACCTGAAAGGTGACGTTCGAGGAGGAGTGCTTTTCATCACAAAAAAAATCCCAATGGAGTTTTCAAGAAGTGTTTCACCAAAAGATTTGAATCCGTTTAAACGAAATTAATATATGCTTTCAGCCGACGTTCCAAAAAAACTATTTTTACTCGATGCATATGCGTTGATATATCGCGCTTACTTTGCCTTTGCAAAAAACCCGCGTGTCAACTCAAAAGGTCAAAACACTTCTGCTGCGTTTGGTTTTACAAATGTGTTAATCGATGTCATTAAAAATGAAAAACCTTCGCATTTAGCAGTCGTTTTTGATCCTCCAGGTGGTTCAACACACCGAATTGATGGATTTGAAGCTTACAAGGCACACCGAGAAGAAATGCCGGAAGACATTCGCTCAATGATTCACCCGATTAAACAGATTGTGGAAGCATTCAACATTCCAATTATGGAAGTCCCTGGTTATGAAGCGGATGATGTAATCGGAACAGTAGCAAAAATTGCTGAATCAAAGGGATACATTACGTATATGATGACTCCAGACAAAGATTACGGACAATTGGTTTCAGATAAATCATTTATTTTTAAACCTGGTCGTGGAGGAAATCCTCCTGAGATTTTAGGCGTCAAAGAAGTTTGTGAAAAATTTGAAGTAGAACGCCCGGATCAAGTCATTGATATTTTAGGCTTATGGGGTGATGCCTCGGATAACATACCGGGAATTCCGGGAATAGGCGAAAAAACGGCCAAAACGTTGATTGCCAAATACGGTTCGATGGAAAACCTTTTCGAACATGCACACGAATTAAAAGGCAAACAACAAGAGAATGTCATCAATTTCAAAGAACAAGGATTAGTTTCTAAAATGTTGGCAACCATCATTACTGATTTAGATGTTGAATTCGATGAGGAAAAATTGGTAATGTGCGATGTCGATGCAGATAAAGTTAAAGAGATTTTCACGGAACTGGAATTTAGAAATTTAGCCAAACGGGTAATTGGTGAAGAGATTGTTGTTTCAGCTTCGCCAAGCAATTCAAGCGATACAGGTCAACTAGATTTATTTGGAATGCAAAGCATGGTTGAACCACAAGAACCCATTGAAACGGTTTCTTATAAAACAATCGTAACGGAACGTCCTAGTTACCATTTAATCACAACTCCGGAAGAGCGCAAAGAACTTCTTGAAATTCTCTTAAAACAAACTCAGGTTTGCTTTGATACGGAAACAACAGACATTGATGCAATGTATGCGGATTTAGTTGGTTTTTCATTTTCATATAAAGCAAGGGAAGGTTTTTATGTTGCGGTTCCAAAAGAGTTCGAAGCGGCTAAAAAAATCGTCCATGAGTTCCTTCCATTCTTCGAAGACCCATCCATTGAGAAAATAGCCCACAACATAAAATATGATCTTAAAGTGTTGCAACGCTACGATGTTCAAGTAGTAGCTCCAACTTTCGATACCATGATTGCAAACTACCTCATTAATCCGGAGGCAAAGCAAAGTATGGATTTTCTGGCAACTTATTATTTGGGTTATCAGCCAATTTCCATTGAAACATTGATTGGTAAAAAAGGCAAAGGTCAAGGAAATATGGGCGACTTGAAGCCTGAGGAAATTTCTGATTACGCTTGTGAAGACGCCGATATTACGTTTCAGTTAAAACAATTGTTTGACGACGAAATCAATAAACCGCATCTGTTCGACTTGTTTTACAAAATGGAAATGCCGCTTGTTGAGGTTTTGAAGGACATGGAACAAGAGGGGATTGCTATTGATGTGAAAGCATTGGAAGATTATTCAAAAGACCTTGAAAAAACGTTGATTGACCTTGAAAAGGATATCAAAGAAAAGGCTGGAATGGACTTTAATATCGATTCACCAAAGCAACTAGGTGATATTTTGTTTGAAGTATTAAAGATTTCAAGTAAGGCGAAAAAAACCAAAACAGGACAATATGCCACTTCTGAGGATATTTTACAGAAACATGAGCACGATCACCCGATCATTCCGTTGATTTTGGAATACCGTCAATTACGAAAATTGAAGAGCACCTATGTCGATACGTTACCAAATATGTGCGATAAAACGGATGGACGCATACATACGAACTTTATGCAAACAGTTACAGCAACTGGTCGTTTGAGCTCGAATAATCCGAATCTTCAGAATATTCCGATTAAGTCTGAAAAAGGACGAGAAGTTCGAAAAGCTTTTGTTTCTAGAAGCGACGAATATAAATTGATGGCGGTAGATTATTCCCAAATTGAATTGCGCATCATTGCAGCCTTAAGTGGTGATAAAAACATGATAAAGGCATTCCGCGAAGGACACGATATTCACTCAGCTACAGCGGCAAAGGTTTTCAATACGACTATTGATCAGGTTACACGAGAACAACGGGGAGCAGCAAAGGCAGTGAATTTTGGAATTATATACGGACAATCAGCTTTTGGTTTGTCTCAAAACCTGAATATTTCACGAACTGAAGCCAAGTCAATCATTGATAGTTATTTTGAGCAATACCCGACAATCAAATCTTACATGGATAAAACCATCGGTCAAGCGCGCGAAATGGGTTATGTAGAAACGATTATGAAACGAAGAAGGTATCTTCCAGACATCAATTCTGCGAATGCTGTAGTTCGTGGTTATGCTGAACGAAATGCGATTAATGCTCCAATTCAGGGTTCAGCTGCCGACATCATTAAAATGGCGATGGTTGCTGTTCATAAAGCCATGCAAAAGGAAAACGTGAAATCAAAAATGATTTTGCAAGTGCATGATGAACTTGTTTTTGATGTCCATGTTTCCGAAGAAATGCTGATGCAGGTTCTAGTTAAAGAAGCGATGGAAAATGCCATTCAATTAGCCGTTCCGATGGAAGTGGAGTTGAAATTAGCAAAGAATTGGTTGGAAGCGCATTAAGAATTGTTGGTTAGTTTTTTTATTGAGTCTAAAAAATATTTCCTTCAAAATAGATTGAATTTGCTATTGTTTCAAATGACCTTTTTCACTAACTTAAATGGGAAAAGGGTAAAATGGAGTTAATTGCAAAAGACGATTTAAAAGCTAAAATCTTTACCATTCGAGGGATTCAAGTAATATTGGACAGATATTTGGCCTTACTTTATGGCGTTAACAAAAGTATTAAATCAAGCTGTCAAGAGAAATAAGGAACGATTTCTAGCTTCGAAGGATTTGTAATCCTTCACTTGACCTAGCTTCTAAGGATTTGTAATCCTTCGCTTAACCAATGCAATTTCCTAAAAAAAAGACATGTTTCACAATTTTATAATTTTCCAATGCAAAAAGGCATAAAACATACGATTAAAACCAACAGCGCATATTATCTCACGCTCACCGTTGTGGACTGGGTTGATGTATTTATACGAAAAAACCACAGAGATGCTGTAATTGAATCCTTCAAATATTGTCAAAAAGAAAAAGGATTAATCATTTTCGCTTATTGCATAATGAGCAATCATATCCACATTATTGCCAACACTGACGAGCGTTTTCATCTTAGCAATGTGATGCGTGACTTCAAAAAATTTACCGCCAAGAAAATTATAGCGCAGATTAAAAATGAACCAGAAAGCAGAAGGGAATGGATGCTTAAGCTGTTTGAAGACCATGCGGTAATAAGTCAAAAACATAAAACATATAAATTTTGGAAGGCAGGCAATCATGCCATTGAATTGTATTCAGAAAAATTTGTGTGGAAAAAAATCAATTATATCCACAACAATCCTGTAAAAGAAGGCTGGGTTAAAAATCCCGAAGACTGGTGCTATTCATCTGCATCCAATTATCAAGAAATGGAAAGTATTCTAGAAGTTGAAAGATTGCCACAACGATTAATTACATTTTCTTGAAAAAATATTTTGAAAAGTGTAATGTTAAGTACAGCTCGCAGGATTGCAAATCCTGCGGAGCGGGGAAAGAAGTGGTTTGCATTTTCGAAAATCAATGAGTTTCTGATGGAGGTGTTGAAGCGATTAAAATACACTTGAAACTCACCCCTAAATTTCTTACTTTTGCACATTAAAATTTTAGCTTATGTATCGCTCGCACACTTGTGGTGAATTAAGAATGGAACATGTTGGAACTACCGTTACTTTGGCGGGTTGGGTGCAACGTTCACGTGATTTAGGTGGAATGACGTTTACCGACTTACGCGATCGTTATGGCATTACGCAATTGGCTTTCAACATGGAAGTTAACGCCGATTTATGTGAGCAAGCAAGAAAATTAGGCCGTGAATTTGTGATTCAAGCCACAGGAATTGTGATTGAACGTAGTAGTAAAAACAAAAACATTCCCACAGGAGAAATTGAAATCAACGTTACGGAATTAAAAATCCTGAACGCAGCAAAATTACCGCCGTTTACAATCGAAGACGAAACCGATGGTGGCGACGAAATCCGCATGCAATACCGTTATTTGGACTTGAGAAGAAATCCAGTCCAACAAAAGTTGATTTTACGTAATAAAGTGGCTTTGGAAACCCGTAAATATCTGGATTCTCAAAATTTTATGGACGTTGAAACGCCTGTATTGATTAAATCCACACCCGAGGGAGCGCGCGATTTCGTGGTGCCAAGTCGTATGAACGAAGGACAATTTTACGCTTTGCCTCAATCGCCGCAAACGTTTAAGCAATTGTTGATGGTTTCCGGTTTTGACCGTTACTACCAAATCGTGAAATGTTTCCGTGACGAAGATTTACGGGCCGACAGACAACCGGAGTTTACACAAATAGACTGTGAAATGGCGTTTGTGGAACAGGAAGATGTGTTGAACACCTTTGAAGGCTTAATCAAGCATTTATTCAAAACAGTTCGTGGAGTTGAGTTTGAAGGCGCTTTCCCAAGAATGACCTACGCAGAAGCGATGGAAAAATATGGTTCTGACAAGCCGGACATCCGCTTCGGAATGGAATTCGTGGATTTAACAAAAGAAGCGCATGGGAAAGACTTTGTTGTTTTTGACAGTTCTGAAATCGTTTTGGGAATCAACGCGAATAAGTGTGCGGAATTTACACGCAAGCAAATCGACGAATTAACCGAGTGGGTAAAACGTCCGCAAATAGGCGCGAAAGGCATGGTTTATTTGCGCTACAATACAGATGGAACGTACAAATCTTCAGTAGATAAATTTTACTCAGAAGCAGATTTGAAAGTGTGGGCAGAAAAAGCCAATATGCAACCGGGCGACCTTTTGTTGTTGCTTTCTGGCGAAACGAATAAAACACGCAAACAATTGAACGAATTGCGTTTGCATTTAGGAAATCAATTGGGATTGAGGAATCCGGAAGTATTCAAACCATTGTGGGTGTTGGATTTTCCATTGTTGGAATGGGATGAGGAAAATGGTCGTTACCACGCTATGCACCATCCGTTCACATCTCCAAAACCGGAGGATTTCCATTTAATTTCCACCGAACCAGGAAAAGTGCGTGCGAATGCCTACGATTTAGCCATGAACGGTGTGGAATTAGGCGGAGGGTCAATTCGTATCCACGACCGAGACCTGCAATCGCAGATGTTTGACTTACTTGGATTTTCAAAAGAAGAAGCACAAGCACAATTTGGGTTCTTAATGAACGCCTTCGAATACGGTGCGCCACCACACGGAGGTTTGGCTTTCGGATTGGATCGTTTGGTTGCCACCATGGGCGGTTCAGAATCTATTCGTGATTACATCGCCTTCCCGAAAAATAATAGCGGCCGCGATACCATGATTGATGCACCATCACCATTAGACGACACGCAATTAAAGGAGTTAGGGATTCGGTTGAAGTAGAATTTGCTAAATCTTATTCAATAATATGTTAGTGAACTACAGAAAAGTAATAAAGAATTTGCCATATATGTTCTTGTTTGTTTTTTTGTCTTGTTCGAAACAGAAAACGCACAGTTTGAATGTGCCAAGTTGTGTACAGACAAAAATCGAACTAATCCAAAGTGTGCCGGTTGAAAATCCACCTAAAGAAGTTTGGAAGTGGCAGGTTGATGGAAATACTTACTACTACTTTTCAGCTGTTTGTTGTGACCAATATTCTGAATTATATGATACTAATTGCAATTTGGTTTGTCATCCAGATGGTGGATTAACTGGAGCGGGCGACGGAAACTGCCCCAACTTTTCTGGCTCTATCATTAAAACACTCATTTGGAAAGACCCAAGGTGATTCGTTTTAAAACCAAGTTTAATCAACTATAAGTTTAACGTTACAACTGTTTGAATTTCTCAATGATTTCGACTTCTTTAATCGTTACTTTTCCATAAATAGTAGCCACTTCTTCAAGTACTTCAGTCAAAATCCGCTTTTGCTCATAGTTGAAGTGAATATGATGAAATTTAAAATGTGCATTAAATTCCAAAAGTGCGTCTTCCAGCGTCAATTCAAAATTCTCAGCTGCTTCAAATGCGAATTCGATATAATAAGCCAAATCGGTTCCAAAAAAATCATTCTGTTTTTCAATAAGCGCAACTTTTTCTTGAATTAAATTCATAATGTTTTCCCGCTCTACGTCTTGAATATATCCGTCGCTTTTCGCCAATGCGTAGAGTAATTTACCGTAAGTAATATAAAATTCTTTATTAAGCATAACTCTTTTTTATCGAAGTTAAGCATGCTTGTGGCCAAGATTTGTTAAGGGATGAGAAATTGGAAAACATTTGCGATTCACAACAAAAACAACCTTATTTAGAATCGTTCTAAAATACCTTTTTTTTGGTATTGTCTAGTTTTAGAACCCTGAGTTACTTTGTAACATGAAAAAAATTGTTTGCTGTTTCTTTGCGTTGACATTTATTCTGAATTATTCTCAAGCACAAGTAACTAATGACGACTCCCTAAAAATGAGGCACCACAAAGAACTCATTTTCACGGAAAAACTTCCAACGTTTTTAAGCCCAATACAGGGAACCAATATTTATTCTGGAAAGAAAAATGAGGTAATCCATTTAAATCAATTGGATGCTGATCTTTCTTCGAACAACTACCGACAAATAATGGCCAAAGTTCCTGGTGTTTCCATTTGGGAAAGTGATGGGTCAGGAATTCAAACATCTGTTTCTACCCGTGGGTTGAGCCCTAATCGATCTTGGGAATTCAACGTAAGACAGAATGGTGTTGACATTTCATCAGAGGTTTTTGGTTATCCTGAAGCCTATTTCACTCCACCAACAGAGGCGCTTGAAAAAATTGAAATTGTGAGAGGCGCCGGTTCCTTGCAATATGGACCGCAATTTGGAGGAATGATGAACTATGTCACAAAACGCTACTTGGGAACAAAACCGTTCTCCTTCGAATCACAGCAAACCATAGGAAATTATGGAATGTACAATGCATTCAATGCGATTGGCGGAAAAATTAAAAAATTCTCCTACTATGGTTATTTACACCACAGAAGTGCTGATGGTTGGAGACAAAACAGCCAGTATCGAACCACGACTGGGCACATTTCTCTTTCTTACTCCTTTTCTCCTAAATTCAATGCATCATTAGAGTACACGCACATGGACTATAAAAGCCAACAACCTGGTGGTTTGACAGACTCCATGTTTTTAGAAAATGCTCAACAATCAAATCGTGCAAGAAATTGGATAGGCACCCCCTGGAACACAGCTGCGCTTCATCTCGATTATTCATTCAATGATAAGGCTAAAATTGGATTAAAGATTTTTTACACCAACGCGCAACGAAATAGTATCGGCTTCTTGAAAGACATTTATGTTCCCGATTCATTAAATGGTTCATTTTACAACAATAGACAAGTAGATCGCGATTGGTACAACAATATTGGTGGTGAATTACGATTCTTACAAAAATATAATTTGCTAGGAAACGAATCTGCTCTATCTGCCGGAATACGAGTTTATTCTGGCGAAACAACAAGAAAACAAGGTGGAATAGGTTCTGTTAATAGTGACTTTGATTTGGAAATTGTTTCCCGACAAACAAGTATTTTCGGTTCTTTTGATTACAAGAGGGAATTGAATTTTACAACAAGAAATGCCGCTGCTTTTATTGAAAATATGTTTCAGTTGACAAAACGCTTAAGTATTACCCCTGGTGTTCGGTTGGAATATATCAATTCAGGAGCTTTTGGAGCGATAGATAAACCTTTTGTAGGGGCATCCATTGCTGTTCCGAACCAAGTGAGAACGATAATTTTAGCGGGTGTTGGAGCAGAATTCAAGGCAACAAAAAACTCAAACGTTTATGCAAACTTTAGTCAAGCGTATCGACCAGTTACATATTCTGAATTGACCCCTGCAGCTACCACAGATTCTATCGATTCAAATCTGAAAGACGCTAGTGGATACAACATCGATTTTGGTTATCGAGGAACGATCAAGGAATTCTTAACTTTCGATGTGGGAGCATTTTATTTATTCTATGATAATCGAATAGGAACAATCAGCCTTAACAGTCAAAATTTAAAAACCAACATCGGCGCCTCCATTAGCAAAGGAATCGAGTCATTCGTTGAGTTGGACGTTATGCGAATCTTTTCGGAAAAATCGAAATTTGGAAATCTAAAACTCTATGCGAATATAGCGTTCATTGACGCGCGCTACATTCGGTGGGACGATCCTGCCGCATTAATTGATTCAACAAAAGATTTTTCAGGTAATTATGTGGAAAATGCACCGCGTGCCATCAATCGTTTTGGGCTGACCTATAAATACAACCGTTTTTCACTTAATTTTCAGCTGAATCAAGTTGGTGAAGTCTATACAGACGCCCTTAACACAGAACTTTCAAATGCTCGGGCTACAATCGGTAAAATATCGGGATATCAAGTTATGGATGCTT
>JBEIKF010000006.1:0-16621 GCA_040379905.1 Crocinitomicaceae bacterium | reverse complement strand
CATCACTTACCTCATTTTCAATTAAAGAAAGAAAAGAAATCGATTCACTTTTAAAAAGCATGACTCAAGAAGGCATTGATTCATCAAACGAAAGTTACTTTTCAAGTGGCAATTCGATTACAATTCAGAATCCAATAATAAATAAGCTTGCTGCAAAAATTTATCATGAATTGGAAAATGATATGACCAACCATTTTATGCGGATCTATGAAACGCAATCTGCATTATCCAAGGATAAATTAAAACAAGAAAAAATAAGTAAAACCATTTCTTTAGGGTCTATAAATTCGAAAACCAAGGTCGAATTCAAAAATGACTCCGAATATGCCTTTCTTGTCTTAGTTTGGGATGAATCGGAAAATGGTAAAGTCTATAGTGGAATTATCCCAAAAAAAAGCATAAACGAAATGTCTGTATTACCAAATATGAATTTGATATTAATCCCTGGAAATGAATATGGGCAGATTCCAGCAAAAAACAAACAAGACTTTGTCTATTTAAGAAATCATTTTTGTTCGATCGACTTTAATTATGAAAACGCTTTAAGTCAAATTTACACAATAGCCTCACCAAAAAGCAAACTATCCAAAATATTGCTTGAAGGCGCACTAGGAGAGGTAATTACATTGACTGATTCAAATGGGATTTTGAATTGAATTTCAAGAAATTCGAAAAAACATCAAAAAAAATGAACCAATTTTCTCATCAAATGTACTAAATGCAAATTTGAGTCGTTAGCTACAAAAAGACAGTTAATATTCAATTAATATAGCTTTTGAAACATTTTTTATATATTTGACGCTTTAACTAATAAATTAATTAAGGAATAACAAAAACAAAAATTATGAGCAAGAATCAAAAAACAGCAGGTGGTTTTTCATCATTGATGGCGTCTATTGCAATTGCAATTGCACTTGCAATTGGGGTATTAATTTACATGTATGTATTTGGCGCAAAGGAAAACTTTGTGGGTGGAAACCCAGAAAATGAGGCCGTAGAAGAAGGGGTAGCGCACTATTTTGGTCTAATCCATAAAGGTGGGTTTATCGTACCTATTCTCGTGGCGGTTAACATCATCATCATTACTTTCTCAATCGAGCGTTTAATAACACTTTCGATAGCTAAAGGAAAAGGGAGTACTGATAATTTCATTTCGAAAGTAAAACAACTTTTAGGCTCCAAAGAAATAGAAACAGCTATTGCTGAATGTGATAAACAAAAAGGTTCATTGGCAAACGTTGTTCGTGCTGGATTGGTAAAATATGACAATATGTCAAATGACTCCGGTTTGGACAAAGAACAAAAAGTTGAATCGTTGAAGAAAGAGTTAGAAGAAGCAACAGCTTTAGAGCTACCAATGCTTTCCAAAAACTTGGTTGTACTTTCAACATGTGCTTCCATTGCAACATTAATCGGTCTTATCGGAACGGTATTAGGGATGATTCGTTCATTCGCTGCGATGTCACAAGGTTCACCTGATACAGCTGCGCTTTCTGCTGGTATCTCTGAAGCACTTATTAATACGGCTTTAGGTATTACGGGTTCAACAATTGCAATCATCATGTTCAATTTCTTCTCGACAAAAATTGATACAATGACTTATAGCATTGACGAAGCAAGCTTTACAATAGTTCAGGATTTTTCTGCAACGAATAAATAATCGAGCGTTAAACTTTTAACTGAAAAGAAATGCCAAAAATAAAAATGCCCAAAAGTTCGCCGTCCATAGACATGACGCCTATGGTGGACTTGGCTTTCTTGCTCGTTACTTTCTTCATGTTGGCGGCATCATTTCGCTCCTCAGAACCTGTTCAAGTTACCACTCCTACAAGTGTAAGCGATAAAATTATCCCTTCGAATATTATAATGGTAACTTTAGACAAAGGTGGACGTGTGTTTTTTAACATGACAAATGCTGAGGCTAGACGTGAATTGCTTGATAACATGTCTGGTAAATACCAAGTTGGTTTCACAGACAAACATAAAGAGGAATTCGGCTTTATGGAAAGTTTCGGTTGCACGATGCGCGAATTACCAGGTTATATTGATCTTTCCTCTGAAGAACGAGGAAGAGCAAGAACACTTGGGATTCCATACGACTCTACAAACAATGAATTAAAAGATTGGATTTATTTTGGAAATCTTGCAGCATTAAATACGGGTAAAACACTTTTTGAAGAAGCAAAGAAAAAAGGTGACAATCCAAATGTTAATGATTTTAAACCGAAGTTTATTCTTCGCGTTGATAGCAAGACCTTGTATGTTCAAGCTCAAGCGGTTATCGATGTTTTTAGAGATCTGAATTTAAATAATTTGAATTTTGTTACTTCGATGGAGATGCCTCCAAAAAACTAAATTAAAATGGCAGAAATAGCAGAAGGCGGTGGCGGTGGCCACTCCAAAGGTAAAAAACGAGCGAAAAAAGGATCCACGCGTGTCGATATGACACCCATGGTTGACTTGGCTTTCTTGTTGCTAACTTTCTTCGTATTGACTTCAACATTTAGTAAGCCGAAGGTGATGAGTTTGGTATATCCCGCAAAGGTTGATGATCCAACTGAAGTTGATGGACCGAAAATTAACAATGCCATAACGTTTCTATTGTCTGAGGATAAAATATATTATTATTCCGGGCAATACTATCCGAAAAGTGCACCAGGACCTAAAGGCCCAACTAAGTTAGAGGAAACAAATTTTGGTCCAGATGGCGTTAGGAAATTATTAGCAGAAGGAAATGAGTATGTTTTGAGCGGAAAAGTTGAGCTACAGAAAAAACTAGACAAAAAGCAAATTCAAGACAGTGTATATGTTAATATGTTGACTGATTTGAAGAAAAAGGATCAAGCATTGAAAGTATTGATCAAGACAGACGATAAAGCGACTTGTAAGAACTTTATCGATTTGATTGACGAGCTTAAAATTGCCGAGATTGGAGTTGTTGCTCCGGTTGAGATAATGGCGAGTGAGCTTGACCTTTTGAAAGAGAAACTTAAATAACACAGATATGATAGTTCCAATTGTAATTGCCGCCCTAGTTGCAGGTCTATCGCTGTATGATTACTTTACAGCACGACGTTGGCAACAAATAACTTCTAGTGTCAGAAACGAAATGGTTTTTGAACATCGAAATCGCGCCTATGGAGCCTATGTTTTGAGAAGGGATTATGAAAAAAGACTTGTAATCATTCTCTTCGCTTTCATTTTGTTTCTAGGTTCTTTATTCGCTTCATACGTAATTGTGAAAAATCTACCTAAAGACAAACCGCTGGAAGCCCCTAAAACGGATACTACGTTTACCGTTCCTGCACCGCCTTTAGACAAGGAAGTTCCACCTCCTCCTCCAACTGAACCGCCACCTGCAGCAGAAAAAATGGTGAAATTTATAGCTCCAGTTGTTGTGGATCAAGATGTACCAGATGAAGTAGTTATTCCAGATGAAAACATCAAGGTAGGTCCAAAAGACATTGAAGGGGATGAGGATAGTTTCGATCCGCCTGTAATTGGTGAAGACACTAAACCTAAAGTTGTTGAAGAAGCTCCTGAAGAAGTTTTGACATTCGTTGAAGAAGATGCTGAATACCCAGGAGGATACCCATCAATGATGAAGTATATTCAAGATAATTTGAATTATCCGCCATCAGCCATTGAATTAGGTATTCAAGGAAAGGTAACATTAAAGTTTGTCGTTGAGAAAAATGGACAAGTTAGTAACGTGTCTGTCGTTCGCGGAATTCCTGGATGCGCTGAATGTGATAAAGAAGCAATCAAAGTTGTTAGTAAAATGCCGAATTGGAAATCAGCTAAAAATGCCGGTAAACAAGTTCGTCAGTGGAATACACTTCCAATTAGCTTTGCATTAGAATAATTCGTTAAATATTAATTTTAGAATCCCCGATTGATCATTTCTCTCGGGGATTTTTTTCAACCAAAGAAATGAAAATTGTAAACCTATCGATTGCTTCTGTTTCCATATTAATGTGCTTGGTTTTTGCTTATTTTTTATTGTTTACAGATTTCAAATCAGACGTAATTTATGGAACGAAAAGAACTATTTTAAGCATTACCTTTATTCTTTACGGGGCTTTTAGAATTTTTCGGGCTTACAAACTTTATAAAACAAACCATGATGAATAAATATTACTACATTCTAACCTTAGCACTTTTCTTCTCTTGTGGTAGTGGAAATAATACTGAACAATCAGAAAGTTGTAAAAGTGGAATTGCTAAAATGCTCGTGGAAGAATCATTTAAACCATTATTTGAAACTTCAAGTGAAACATTTGAAAGTCTCGCTCCTAAATCGGACATACAACCAAAATACATGGCCGAAGGTGACATCATTGATGAATTTTATAAAGGAGAAATCAAAACTATTTGCATTTCCAGGGACTTAACGGATAAAGAAAAAAAAATTCTTAAGTCTAAGAAAATAGAAGTTCGCAGCGACAGAATAGCGATTGACGGAGTAGCATTAATTGTTAATCCTAAAAATTTGGATACAACAATCACGCTTGATGAACTTCAAAAAATACTAAATGGTCAAATCTTAAAATGGAAAACTTCAAAAAAAGACATCAATGTTGTTTTCGATAATCAGCGTTCTGCGAATTTCAACTATTTATTAGCTTTTACGAAAACCGATAAACTTTCCAAAAATGTTTTCGCTGTTAAATCAAATGAGGAAGTAATAAACTATGTCAAGAAAAATGAAAATGCAATTGGAGTAATTGGTCTTAATTGGGTATCCGATCAAGAAGACTTTGAAGTTATGAACTTTTTAGATAGTATAAAAGTGATGCATGTTGCAAAAAATGCAAAATCTGATTATTTTCAACCATATCCAGGAGTCATTTACACCTATGAATATCCATTGACGAGAGAAATGTGGCTAATTAACTGGGGAGCACGATCTGGAATCAACTCAGGATTCGTAAACTTTATGATCGGCGAAAAAGGGCAACTTCTAATTCAAAAATCCGAACTAGTGCCTGCACGTTCACCAATTCGTCTAATTCAAATGTCAACGGAATAAAAAATAAAAGTGGTTTTTATTGCCAAAACAGATTCAAGTTTTAATTTTGGCAAGAGAATTGTAAAAGATATAAAAAACATAAAAATGAAACTAACTGCCTTATTTGTTCTAACTGCATTTATTACGTTTGGACAAACCCTTAAAGATGCGATTCGTAAAACAGACAACGAACGTTATTCGGATGCCTTAAATGACTTTAATTCGTTAATCGCCAAAGAACCGAATGTCGGTGATAACTACTTTTATTTTGGTCAATACTACATGATAAAAGGTGAAATTGACTCTGCAAAAATGATCTGGGCCAAAGGATTTCAAATGGATAACATTAGTCCCCTTTCACTTGTTGGAAATGGTTGTGTTCTTTATTTGAATAGCAATGCAGACGGTGCAAAATTAGAGTTTGAAAAAGCTTTAACGGCTACTAAAGGAAAGAAAGACAACCTAAAAAATGCCGAAGTACGACGTGGTATCGCAACTATTTATATCAAATCCGAAAAGAAAAATTTGGACGAAGCAATTAAAACACTTGAGGAAGCGATTTTAAAAGATCCGAATAATGAAGAAAATTATTTGTTACAAGGTGATGCGCTATATGAAAAAACACCAAATAATTCTTCTGCGGCAATAAAGAGCTACAATAAGGTTTTGGAAATCAATCCGAAATCTCCTCGTGGAATCGTACGTGTTGCAATCATTTATCAGCGTGCTCAAAGTCCAGATGAAGCTCAAAAGAAATACAATGACGCGAAACAAGTTGATTCAACTTATGCTCCTGCCTATCGAGAGAATGCGGAATTAAACATGCGTTTCAACCAACCTAAAAAGGCCATTGAAAACTGGAAGAAATACTTGAAATTGAATAACACCATTGAAGCGCGATACCGATATGCAACAGCAATGTTCCTCGGAAAGCAATATTGTGAAGCGATAGAAGAAATCAACAATTTAAATGCCAACGGATTTACAAATTTCTACACAGATCGTATGTTGGGATATTCATATGTTGAATGTTCAAATGATGCTGATGGATTCAAAAAAGGATTAGCCGCTTTAGATCGTTTCTTCGCATCAGCTCCAGCCGAAAAAATTCAATGGTTGGATGTTAAAAATAAAGGAATTCTTTACAGCAAAACAGGCTCAGATTCTTTGGCGATTTTGGAGTTTGAAAAAGCGTCTAAATTAAATCCTGATTTAGCGAAAGAACTTGCTGGTGATATCGCGAAAATGTATTTCAAAGCTAAGAAATATGATAAGGCAATTGAGTATTATTCATTCAAAAGTCAATCTGTAACACTTTCTCCAGCTGAAGAATTTGAATTAGGTAAAGCTTATTATTTTGGACCTAAAAATTACATTTTAGCAGATACGGCTTTCTCACACGTAAATAAACTTTCTGCTACTTACGCCCCTGGTTATTGGTGGAAAGCTAGAACTTTGTTGCAACAGGATTTAAACAATGAGAAATGGTTAGCACAAGTATCTTATGAAAAAGTTTTGGAACTAGTTAAGCCAGAGGAACGTGGTTCAAACTCCAACAAAAAGATGGTTATGGAATCAGCGAAATATTGCGGTGACTACTATGTCAACTCTGCTGCTAAGAATCCTGAAAAGGCGAAGCAATATTGGCAGATTGTTATGGATTTAGATCCGAACGACGCTCAAGCGAAAGCATTCTTCAAGATTAAATAATCGTTTTTAGATAACTTTCTAATTCCAACATAGTTCCCGTCTGAAGTACATTCATGACGGGAATTTTATTTAATAGTAATTCTTTTTCTGTGCTTCTGCCCCATGCGATAACATTTTTTAAACTTGACCTGTAATTTGACAAAAGAAAAGCACGCACATTTGTTGGACTTGTGAAAACATAACAATCACAAAAAGCTATTTTCGAAGGTTTTAATTGAGTTTTGTATACCTCAACCAAAAGTGTTTGATCTTGATTTAAGAACTCGGTAATAGAAAGTAGGCTTTCAGAAGAATGAGGAATCAGGACTTTTCTTATACCAATCCAATTTTTAAATTCGCGCGAAACGTCAGACGGGGTTCCTGAATTTTCTCCAACAAAATCGATATGCAGCCCGAGATTTTTTAGCTTGAGCGCGGTTTCTTGACCAATGCAGGCAATTTTCACTGAGGTATTCAATTTTTCTTTTCTCAAAAAAAATTCTGCTGACCGGATACTGCTAAAAAAAATAACGTCGTATGAATCTGAAACTTCAAAGTCTTTTGACTCAAAAGAGATTAATGATTGCGTAACTAAATCAAGTTGATGTTGATTGCAAAATTCAATTAGACTGCCGCAACCATTAGAGTCCCTTGAAATAAAAATGCTTTGAATCAATTAAATCGATTTTAAGTGACCAACAATTTCGTTTACCAAATCTTGATTACTTTTTTCAAAAACAAAATAACTGGCTGAAATTTCTGAGTTTTTAGAATATGAAACGTGAACTTTCTCTCCGTTGTAATACACACCAAGAGGAAGCTGACAGCCTCCCTCCATTTTCCTCAAAACTCCACGTTCGATTTCAATTTGGGCCTGCGTTTCCTCGTGATTCAAATGAACCAAAATATTCGCAAGTTCGTTATCTTCACTCCGGATTTGTAAACCAAGAACCCCTTGAGCTGGAGCAGGAATAAACTCTGTTGCATTCAATGTTTCACAATGTAAATCACTCAAATCTAATTCCAATCGATTTACCCCCGCTTTCGCCAAAAGTATGGCATCATAATGTCCTTGACGTAATTTATTGATTCGGGTTGGAACATTACCTCGTAAATCCTTAATATTCAAATCAGCTCGATGCGCTAAAATCTGAGATTTTCTTCGTGCCGAAGAAGTTCCAATAATCGCGTTTTCCTTCAAATTCCATTGTTGATTTTGGTCCACAGATTCCTTTCTAATCAACAATAATTCAGATGGGTCTTCACGATCAGAAACAGCAGCGATGGTCAATCCTTCAGGAGAAGTTGTTTCCAAATCTTTGTGCGAATGAACAGCGAGATCAACGTGTTTTTCTAGCAAGGCTTGTTCAATTTCCTTGGTAAAGAAACCCTTCCCCTCAAGTTTATCAAAACTCAAATCTTGAATTTTATCTCCTTGCGTATGGATGATTTGAATTTCAACTTGCTGACCTAATTTTTCCAACGAAGCCTTAACGAAATTCGCTTGCCAAAGAGCAAGGTCACTTCCTCTGGTTCCAATTCGAACAATGCGATTATCAGACATTTTCTAAAATGATTTTTTTGGCGAGTAGCATTGGCCCGCTAATGTATTTTTTCTCCATGTAACCAATCACTTTTTCTAACACTTCTCGAGATTCAGGATCCATGTTCTCTATATCCTTTCGAAATACCTCATTAATAGCAAACGACTTGATGGATTTAATTTGTTCAGGAACTTCACGCATAGCTCTTTCAACGCTTCTTTCTTTTAATAACGAAAAGAATTCAGTGTTTCCTTGACTTAAGATTTCCTCTACGTGTTTAATTTCCTTTGTTCGTTCCTTTAAATTTTCATTTGAAATAACTTGTAAATGAGCAACGGAGATATAATCAATTTTATGATTTTCAATTATCTCTGGATCCAAATCTTGTGGAATTGCCAAATCAATTACAATCTTTTTATTTTTTTCGCCTACGAGCAAACTTTCATATATTTCCTTGGTGATAATGTGATTATCTGCTCCAGTGCATGTTATAATGACGTCAAATCCATTTTGGTAATTCTTTAAATCTGCCAATGAGACTGGAATTCCTCGAATTTCTTCAGCTAACGTATGTGCTTTTTCATACGTTCGATTGAAAACCACAAAATTCTTAAATCCATGTTTTTTTAGAAATCTAGCCATGGTGGTGTTCGTTACACCAGCTCCGATAAATAGAATTCTTGCATCCAAAGGAATATTGAACTTTTTCAACTGGTGATAGGCTAAAGAAACAACAGAAACAGGTTTAGAAGCGATGCTTGTTTCGGTGTAAACTTTCTTTGCTGTTTCGATTACTTGTTTCATCAAAATACGAATAAGATCGCCTGTCAATCCATTATCACGGCAAAACTCAAACGCTGTTCTAACTTGTGTTATAATTTCACGTTCACCAACAATCATTGAGTCAATTGACGAGGCCACTGCTAAGGCATGATCTACAGCATTGTATTCAGCATAATGCTCAACATGAATTGAAAAATCGGAAATTTGAGATTCGTTTAAATTTGGATAAAGCATCGATAGAAGATTAAAAGTATGATCTTCTTGCCATTCGTAATCAATAACAAAAGTTAATTCCACTCGATTGCAGGTAGTTAGAAAACAAAGTTCAACTATACCCAATTTTGATTTTAATTCACGAAGACGTTCTGGCTGATCAGTTTTGTCAATGTGAAGTAAACCAATTTTACTTACATCCAAGTTTCTGTGCGTGAAAGCCAATATGTTTAATCCTGTCTGCACCTATTTTCAATCTATGCACAAATTTCGGTTCTGAATTATTTATAAATGTCATAGAATTGTCATAGATCGCAATTTAGATTTCGTATAAATAAAATTCAATGAACTATTTTTGCTAAATGAATAAATCGAAACAATTTGAAACGATCATTTTTGATCTCGGAGGTGTTCTTCTCGATATTGATTATCAAGCAACTACCAACGCTTTTCGAGATTTAGGAATAACGGATTTCGAACTTCATTACAATCAATTACAGCAAGAATCACTCTTCGATGCATTCGAAAAAGGTGAAATTTCAGGTCAACATTTTATCAATAAATTGATGAATATTGTTCCAAAGGGCATTACTCCAAACCAAATTGTTAGTTCTTGGAATGCGATGTTGGGGAATTTTCCTTTGAAAAAAATTGAATTACTCGAACGAGTTAGCGAAACACATCAAACATTTTTATTGAGTAACACGAACGAAATTCACATGCCAATTGTCTACCGAAATTGGAATAACGCAGCAACTATTCCGTTTGAAACATTCTTTGACAAAGTTTATCTTTCCTTTGAAATAAAAAAACGTAAGCCTGATATTGAAACGTTTCAGTGGGTAATTCAGCAAAATAAGTTAAATCCTGAAAAGACTTTGTTTATAGATGATAGTCCCCAACACATTGAGGGAGCAAAAAAAGCTGGGCTTAACACACATTTTTATCAATCCGAGGAGGAATTCTACGCGCTTTTTTCTTGACACAATTCCAACAACAATCCATCAACAGCTTTTGGATGCAAAAACGCAATTCGCTTATTGTCAGCTCCGTCTTTGGGAGTTTGATGAATCAATTCAAAACCTTCATTAATCAAACGCTGAATCTCTGAATCAATGTCCGATGTTTCAAAAGCGACATGATGAAATCCTGAGCCTTTTTTTTCTAAAAATTTAGCTATCGGAGAATCCGGTTTACTAGCCTCTAATAATTCTATTTTAGACTCCCCAATTTTAAAAAAAGCGGTTTTTACACCTTCACTTTCAACAGATTCAATTTTGTAGCATTTTGTTTGAAATAACTTTTCGTAAAGTTCAATAGAAGCACTCAAATCCTTAACTGCAATTCCAAGATGTTCGATTTTTTTTATCATTATTCAGCGTGTATGAATTTTTCAGAAGTATTATCGTAATTGATGAAATAAACTCCATTCACCAAGCTCCTGCAATCAATAGAATCCGAAAATCCAGTTTTAAGGAGGTTTCCATAGGCATCATAAATCTCATACTTCGTTTTCACATTTTTCCATTTGCTTTGAAATAAATGAAGTCCGAGACACGTGAAGGTGTTTTTTTAACCTTCGGTAAATTTGATGTAAAACTTACTTGTTTTGAAGATCGCGTTGTACCTGTGTTATCGGTTTGAGAAACTCGAATGGTGTTCTTTCCAGAATGAGGAGTTATTTGAAAAGTGTAGTTATGGATTTCTTTTGTTCCTACACCTTTTAAAAGACCTATTTCAACCCAGCGATCCCATCGGAACTGTTCAATTTTATAATCCAAGATACCATCTTCACCTTTTGCAGACCATTTTAAAAGACCATCATTATCACATACTATTGACGTACATTCAAACGTGCTCTTCGGTAATAAAACGTTTGGATTCATGAATCGAGGTGTACAATTTTCAGAGTGCTCCAAAACAACGAAAACTTTATCACCCTTTTTCAAGCGAAAAAGTTTAAAATCAATTTCAAAATTCGCCATCTGAATAGTTGCAGGAAGAATTTCACCATTTACCATTACTTTGTATACGCAATATCCATAACCATCTGAGAGTGGTGGGTTGGATACAATTACATTGTTTCCTTGATAATATCCCTCTATGGATAGAAACTTGGCTTGCCCTAAACCAATAACTGTCATCAAAAAAGTAACCATCAAAAAAAATCCTCTCATATCGAAGCCTTATCACAATATTAAGCTCAATTTTTCATTTGTACAAACCCAAAATTGAAATAAACGCCATAAACGATTAATTTTGTGTCATGACTTTCGATGTTGTTAAAGCACTTCATATCATTTTCGTAGTTAGTTGGTTCGCAGGACTTTTTTACATGGTACGACTTTTCATTTACGACGCGGAGGCGAATTTAAAATCGGAGCCTGAAAAATCCATTTTACAAAAGCAATTTCAAATCATGCAAGGTCGATTGTGGTGGATAATTACTACACCCGCCATGATTCTGTCTGTCATTTTCGGAATCTGGATGATTCTTTTGAATGCAACTTATTATTTGTCATCGCCCTGGATGCATCTCAAATTGGGGTTTGTCTTCTTACTTTTAATTTATCACTTCTGGTGTCAGCGAATCATGAAACGTTTCAAATTAGGAATTTATAAATGGTCCGGAAATCAGCTTCGACTTTGGAATGAATTAGCAACCTTATTTTTAGTCATTATTGTATTCATAGTTGTCTTAAAAAATACATTGAATTGGATTTATGGAACCATCGGTTTTTTTGCTACGGGAGTTGTACTAATGCTCGGAATTAAAGCCTACAAAGCAATACGTCAAAAAAGAAATGAAAATTAATAAATTAAATTGTCACTTCCGAAAGTTTACCTACATTTGCAAAAATTTTTCAGAGACTACAAAATTTATCTCAATGCAAAAAGCAAATAAGTTCCGTTTCTTAGTTCAAAATTTGACCTTCTTTTTTGTTTTTTTAGGAGCCTACAACTTTGCTTTAGGTAATGAGAAAAAAGAGGGATTTAATGTGAGTGAAATGATCATGCACCACATTAAAGATGCGCACGAATGGCATTTATTCGGTCCAGAGCACGGTGGAACTTCTATTTATCTTCCTGTAATTTTATTGGACAATGGCCTGAAAACATTCAGTTCAAAGCATTTTTACCATGGTGAAGAGGTTATTTTAACTGATAAGGATAGCACTGTTCAACGAATCATGAAAGGTACGGGTCCGGCAGCTGGTTACGCACTTTTTCATGAAAAAATTTACAAAATGGAAAATGGGAATTTGCATTTACACAACGGGCATCTTTCCAATGCAAAACCAATGGATTTTTCGATTACGAAGAATGTTCTTTCTTTATTTATGGGCGCAACTCTAATTTTGTTAATTCTATTAAGTGTTGCTCGTTTTTACAAAAAGAATGGGGCAGTTGCACCAAAAGGGATCGCTAAATTCTTAGAACCGATTATCGTTATGGTTCGTGATGACATTGCTAAAGCAAATATTGATCACCACAAATACCAAAAATACGTTCCTTATTTATTGACAGTATTTTTCTTCATTTGGTTGAATAATATGCTAGGTTTGATTCCTTTTCTCCCAGGTGGAGCGAATTTAACAGGTAATATTTCAGTGACTTTGTTTTTGGCTGTTTGCACCTTACTAGTTACTGTATTTTCTGGAAATAGAAATTACTGGGGTCACATTTTTTGGATGCCGGGAGTTCCAGTTCCAATGAAATTTGTCATGATGCCGATTGAATTAATTGGAATATTGACAAAGCCCTTCGCATTGATGATTCGTTTATTTGCGAACATTACAGCAGGACACATTATCGTTTTAGCACTTATTTCCATCATCTTTATAAATAAAAACGTTGCTTGGGGCGGATTATCTGTTCCAATGGCCTTATTTATCTCGATTTTGGAATTGCTGGTTGCCTTTTTACAGGCGTTCTTGTTCTCAATGCTATCCGCATTGTTTATTGGAGCTGCCGTTGAAGAAGCGCACCATTAATTAGTAACCTTTAAATATATATAGTTATGTGGGGTAGTATAGCAGCAATTGGAGCAGGCATCGCAGTTTTGGGTGCTGGTCTTGGAATTGGAAGAATCGGTGGTTCTGCAGTAGAGGGTATCGCTCGTAATCCGGAAGCATCTGGAAAAATTCAAACAGCGATGATCATTGCAGCAGCACTTATCGAGGGTGTTGCGCTTTTCGGAGTAGTAGTTGGTCTACTAGGAGCGAACAAGTAATTTTTTATCCTGTCAATGCGGTTGGCGGCGACAGGATATTTTTTAAAAATGAATTAAACAACAAAAAATGGATATAGTAACTCCAGACTTAGGTTTATTATTTTGGACAGGATTGGTATTTTGCTGTCTTTTGTTCTTATTGGCAAAATTTGCTTGGAAACCGATTTTATCTGCCGTTAACACACGTGAGCAAAAAATCACTGAAGCATTAGAACTTGCTGAAAAGACAAAATCTGAAATGCAATCGCTTCAAGCGGAGAATGAGAAAATCTTAAAGGAAGCAAGAGCTGAGCGTGATTCAATTTTAAAAGAGGCTAAAGAAGCATCCAATCGCATGATTGAAGAAGCGAAATCAAAATCAAAAGTGGAAGCTGAGAAAATTGTAGAAGCTGCTCGCCAGTCAATTAACAACGAGAAAGCCGCGGCTATGGCAGAATTAAAAAATCATGTTGCTACGCTTTCTTTGGAAATTGCTGAAAAAGTTGTTCGCGGAGAATTATCTTCTGATGACAAACAAAAAGCATTGGCTGATAAGTTAGCAGGAGACATCAACTTGAATTAATTATGAAGTCAACTAAGTCAGCAGGTCGTTACGCGAAAGCGCTTTTGGAATTAGCTCAGGAGCAAAATAAGCTCGACATTGTCAATTCCAATATGACTGCAATTATTCAAGCTGCGAATCAAACTCATGATTTTCAGGTTTTTTTAAACTCACCAATTATTAAGGTTGATAAGAAAATAAATGTTTTGAACGAGTTGTTTTCCGACTTTGATGCGCTTAGCCTCTCATTCATTGGATTGATTACAAAGAATGGCAGAGAAAGACTAATTACAGAAATAGCTAAATCTTTCATTGCTCAGCTAAAGGAATTGCGTGGAATTGTTCCTGTTTCGATTACAAGCGCAACGACATTGGATTCGAAAACAAGAGAAGTGATTATATCTAAAATTAATTCTTCAATCAATGGTAAATTGGAAGTTGAGGAATTGGTAGACAAAGATTTAATTGGTGGATTTATCGTTCGAATGGGCGATAAACAAATAGATGCTTCAGTTGCTAGTCAATTGAACAGAATGAAACAAGAATTAACGAAATAGTATCAAAATTAAATAGCTAAAAAATGGCAGATATCAAACCAGCAGAAGTTTCCGCAATTTTAAGAGAACAACTTTCAGGTTTTCGCTCAGAAGCAGAATTACAAGAAGTTGGAACAGTTCTTCAAGTTGGAGACGGAATTGCACGTATTTATGGAATGAATGGTGTTCAATACGGTGAACTTATCGAATTTGAAGGAGGAATGCAAGGAATTGCACTTAACTTGGAAGAGGATAATGTAGGAGCTGTATTACTTGGAAGATCTTCAAGTGTAAAAGAAGGTGACACTGCTCGACGTTTAGGTAAAATTGCTTCCGTAAAAGTTGGAGACGGAATGGTTGGTCGTGTTGTTGATACATTAGGCCAGCCGATTGATGGTAAAGGACCAATTTTAGGAGAATTATATGAAATGCCAATTGAGCGCAAAGCTCCAGGAGTTATCTTCCGTCAGCCGGTAAATGAGCCTCTTCAAACGGGAATTAAAGCTGTTGACGCGATGATTCCAATTGGTCGTGGTCAGCGCGAGTTAATCATTGGTGACCGTCAAACAGGTAAAACAACTGTTGCAATCGATACGATTATCAATCAGCGTGAGTTTTTTGATCGTGGAGAGCCTGTTTACTGTATTTATGTTGCAATTGGTCAGAAAGGTTCAACGGTTGCTGGTATCGTTAAGAAATTAGAAGATGCAGGTGCTATGGCCTATACAACAGTAGTTGCTTCTAATGCTTCTGACCCGGCTCCAATGCAGTTTTACGCTCCAATGACAGGTGCTGCAATAGGCGAATATTTCCGTGATTCAGGAAAACCAGCATTAATCGTTTATGATGATTTATCAAAGCAAGCTGTTGCTTATCGTGAGGTTTCGTTGTTGCTTCGTCGTCCTCCGGGTCGTGAGGCTTATCCTGGTGACGTTTTCTACTTACACTCTCGTTTATTAGAACGAGCGGCAAAAGTTATCGCAGATGATAATATCGCAAAACAAATGAATGACTTACCTGCGTCTTTGAAAGGCATCGTAAAAGGTGGTGGTTCATTAACTGCATTACCAATCATTGAGACACAAGCGGGTGACGTTTCTGCATATATTCCAACGAACGTAATTTCAATTACAGACGGACAAATCTTCTTGGAGTCTGATTTATTCAACTCTGGTATTCGACCGGCTATCAACGTAGGTATTTCCGTATCACGTGTTGGAGGATCGGCTCAAATCAAGTCGATGAAGAAAGTTGCTGGAACATTGAAATTAGATCAAGCGCAATACCGTGAATTGGAAGCGTTTGCAAAGTTTGGTTCTGACTTGGATGCTGCAACGAAATCAGTATTAGACAAAGGTGCTCGTAACGTTGAAATTTTGAAACAACGTGAAGGAGATCCATACCCAGTAGAAAAACAGATTGCTATTATTTATGTTGGAACTAAAGGATTGATTCAACGTGTTCCTATTAACCAAGTTAAGACTTTTGAAAAAGAATATTTAACTGTATTAGAAGCTAAACATGCTGATACCTTGGTTGCATTGAAAGCAGGAAAATATACAGATGAAATCGAAGCGGTTTTAACTAAAGTTGCGAAAGAAGTAGCTGATAAATATTAATTAATAGTGAAGAATGGAAAGTGAAGGGTTTAAAGTCAAATCACTCTTAACTCTTAATGTTTCACTTTTAACTCAAAAAGATGCCAAATTTAAAGGAAATACGAAATAGAATTACCTCAGTTGGTTCAACGATGCAGATAACCTCTGCGATGAAAATGGTTTCGGCTGCTAAATTGAAGCGTGCTCAAGATGCAATAACTCAAATGCGTCCTTATGCTGCCAAAATCAAGGAAATTCTTGGAAATCTAAGCGCCACTTTGGACCTTTCTGAAAACGTATATTCCGAGCAACGTGAAGTAAAAAATATTTTAATAGTTGGAATCACGTCAAATCGAGGTTTGTGTGGTGGATTTAACAACAACATCATTAAACGTTCTGGATATTTAATTAACGAGGAATATGCTGGTCAAAACGTTCATTTACTTTGCCTTGGTAAAAAGATAAAAGACGT
>JBEIKF010000005.1:0-17326 GCA_040379905.1 Crocinitomicaceae bacterium | reverse complement strand
TTTCCGATTATGTTTGTCTCTTGAGTGAAATTATTATTCCACTCCTTGTCCACTTTCATAAAATCCATCATACTTTGCGTTTTTATCTCTTTGGGTTTTAGTATTTATTTGAACATAATTTGTTTTTGGCTTCCTCCAAAAGTTTTTAATTAATAGTGGACCAAGGAAAGGAAGAAACCAAATGAATTTCTTGTGAAGACTCCTCATTTCTTCATTCAAATAATATGATTTATTTATTCGTTTTGTAACAAAAACGTTTAGTAAAATATAGATCAAAAGTGCTAAGAGTGCTAGTTTCATGTGTCGTGTTACAATTTAAATTATTTGTGTTCTACAAAATAATCGATAAATAAAATTTTGTCTTTTTAAATTATATCTAAGTTCGAAGCACTGTCTTCGAGCAGTTGAGCATAACGTTTTGCAGCTAAAAGAAGTGGCGGATTTGGAACACTAAACTGTATAAATCCACCAAAGTTTATTAGTTGCATAATGTTTCTATTCGCACTTCCCCCGCCATTTTTTTTAGGTGCTGTTAGCACCAGTTTTTTATTGTTCAAAGTACGCAATGATTTTTTCAGTATACGCAATTATTTTGCCGTACACTTTGATTAAATTTTGTAGCTGTTCATTCAACATCCGGTAACTTTCTGTCACGCTTTTATACTCTTTTTCAAACTCTTTGAATTCAGGATATTTTGTGATGAATGCTGCGTTCAATTTATTTGTATCAATTTGTCTAAAGTCTAACTGTCCGTTTTTGATCATCTCTTTTTGCAGTTCAACTTTTTTATTTCCATACGAAGTATTCTCGGTAATTACCTTTTCATACTTGGGTTTTAATTCCGATATTTCGTCTTTTAAATTTGTGATTTTCGTTTTAATGATTTTTGATTCGTCAACCAAAATCGGTTGAATCTTTTTGTTACAAGCTTCAATTCGTTTTATGAAAGTTTGAATTGAAACGATACTTTCATATTCGAGAATCTTAGTTATAAAGTCTAATGCACCGCTAATTTTCTCACCTCTAAATTCAACCAAAACGTGTCCTTTTTTGTCTACCGTATATTCAGTATTGCCTCGTTTTTTGAACGAAAAATGTTCCATACTAAAAATATCCTCAAGCCCTTTAACCATTCTTTCGCATTCATCAATAATATATTTTTCTACAAATGCGACTTCATTAATTAATGATAAGTTACAAGCGTCCTTGGCGAATTCCATCGCATCAATCCAGTATTCGTTGCTTAGTAAATATGATTGGGTGTAACGAACTATTTCTGCAAATCTTGCAATTTCATAATATATCCATTCGGAAAATGGAGTAATTTCGATATTCTTGTATTTAAGTTTTGTGTAGAAATAACTGGCATGGCCGTAACCGAAATTTGTTTTTAATTCAACAGAGAAATTGGGTGTCAATTGATAAACAGGGTTAGACCAACCGTCTATACGATGAGAAAAGGTTAATATGGTTTTGTCTTCGTGACAAAGTCTATAAGTTTTATTAATTGAAAATGCCTCGTGCCATAAAATATATCTTAACCTAATTTCCTCCTTTAGCTTAGTAATATGTTCAGAAATATTATAGTTTTCAGATTGTCTTTGATTAAGGAGCATTAATTGATAATGTTCGTTTATTTCCTTAACCGTCTGAGCATTGTTACCTGTAAAAGCTTGATATGAACCGCTTAAGGATTGACAATATCTATAGTGCGCATTTAATTGGTTCAAAGCTTCGGTAGTTTCAATAAAATTTATTATTTGCTGTAAAGTTGTCTGTGGATTATTGCATAAGGTTGAAAAATTGTCGATAATCGAAGTCAAGGGTTTGTCAATTTTGACATAATCAATTTTTATTTGATTCGTTTCTCCGTCTTTTCTTAAAACACAGAGGACTTCTACGTTTATTTTTTCTCTCATTGGTGTCTGTTAAAAATTGGTGCTAACGTTTTGGTGCTTGGCGATGTGGCGGTAAGCGATATGTACGTTTCCGCCATATAGCCAAACACCTGTTATGTGCCGTATTTTTCATTTCTGTTTTCTCATTTCAAGTTCTCTTATGAACAAAAACAATGGAAATCCGAATGCATAGGCAACGCATACAGTTAAGAAAAGATAAAGCCAAATTCTCTTCATTTTTAGGCGAAGTCCCTCAACTAGTATAAAGAACGTGCCGGTAATTGTTCCCGTCCAAAAGTCGAAACTCAAACTTTTTGCATAATAATTATCTATCCAAGTACTCGTAATAAATTCTATACTGTCAAAATTGCCGTTGTGTTCAATGATGCCAAGTACTGCAAAATAGAATGTAAGTCCACCGCCAAGTATTGTTAGCAATAGGTAGAAGTAATGTTTGTTGTTTAAAAATGCAGTCATATTTAATTTTGCTTTACATAATTTTCGATAATAATAAGACTTTCGTTTACACCATTTTCGAGATGCATTTTTTCTTCAATGGATTTTGTATTTTGCTTAAATTCGTTCGAATCAACTTTAGTTATACCTCCAAGTAGTTTTTCAAAAGTCAATTTTTTGAATGGAATGTGTACACCTGTTTTATTTTTTTCAATTAATTTGCCGTTAAATGGTTGGTCTGCAACAATAGAAACAATAACCATTGGAATTCCGGATTTTAATGAAGAACCTATAGTTCCAATACCCCCATGAATGATTGCCATTTTACATTTTGGGAATAGCCATTCGTGATTAATATTTTCGATAACAAATAGATTTTTATGTTTCGTATCAATGAATGGCTTAGTCCAGCCGTTACAAAAAACAATTCGATGATTAGTTTGGGTCAACAATTCATCTATAATTGTTTTTAGTAAGTTGGTGTCTGGAATAGGAATACTTCCAAAACCAATATAAATAGGTTTTTCTCCATCTTCAATCCATGCTTTTAATGCTTCAGGGATTTGTTCGTTAATATTTCTATTTCGTTCAGTCGTTGGGATTTCAAGAAAACCAGTTACAAAAGAATTAGAAGGCCAGTCTTTAGGCTGTTTGAGCAATTGATTACTCATTGGATGAATGATAAGCCTATTCTTTCTTAATAACTCTGTCATTAATTCTGAGGTTTTCCAATTTGGCAAATTAAGTAGTTTGGCTGTTAGATTGACATCTTTTTGAATAAACAACTTTACCGCTATATAAGTGAAAATAGAATAAGATATTTTATTTATGAAAGGTATATTTTGAAACCCAAATCCAATTGCAGGAAATTCTTTTGTAATAGAGTAGGGCATACTAAAATTAAGAATACCATATTTTATATTTTTCTTTAATGTTATTGGTAAAATGTTGGGAAAAGCTAATCCGCTTGCAATTATAAAATCGAAGCTATCAGAAGCCTTGTCAATTTCAAAAATTATTTTTTCGTTATATTTTTCAGAGTTTTTGCCAATCAGTTTAGCAAATTTCATCATATTGCCTTTTCGAAGCACCTCTAAAACATCTTCCGTATAGGCTTCTTTTTCGATGTCCATGCTCAACGGACAAAATTCAATGTTATAGTCAGTAACAAGGTTTTCAAAATTTTTAAAGGTTACAATAGTTACTTGATGTCCATTGTTTTTTAGCCCTATTGCCAACGCAATAAAGGGTTGTATGTCTCCTCTCGAACCTTTTGTTACTAATCCTATTCGCATATTTCTAACTGGCTTCTTTTTGCAATTTACCCAATTATTGTATGAATAATTGTAAAATAATAAACAATAAAAAACCAACTGGGCCTAATATAAATGTCAGAATAAAACATGGAATTTGCCATAAATGACTCATTCCAATCTCATTTGCCTGACTTTTGATGTAAATCCCTAAGATCAAATCAAATGCTAGATAGTGAACCCAACCAGCTAATAAATTTCGAGGGTTTTTAAATAGTAACATCACACCTTCTAAAGATACAAAATTTCCTTTTGGATAGTCCTCGTTTTTAATGTCTTTTTGAATGAATAGTAAATAGACATAAAACAAAGAAAGTCCTACAACAATCCCTTTAATAATGACAGTATCAGCTAAATCCCAAAACGGGAAAAAGATCAATATTGCCCATCCCAAAGCTGCGATAATATTTACAATTTTATATATGTTCGATAATGTTTTCATTCTGTGTATATAATTTGTGTTTTCATTTTGCCTTTTTAAGGGCTTTTCATTATTAGTTCGCTAATTTTCTCTTTTACAACCTCTTATGATTATTGTTTTTTGTCTGTTTGTTTTCGGTCGTAATATGGCACAAAACTCATTTATAACCGCCACAAACCTTCGCTTATACAACATGTATTCGTTAGCTTGACGCAGGTTTAATACGTAAGGCTAAATTAATGAAAAAACAATGAAATTAGCTTTGAAAACATTCCCTTAAAACAAAAATTTAGCACTAACTTTGCGGCTCATTTTTCCGCTATATGAGTCAATTAAAAACCATTCAATCCGCCTTAATTTCAGTATATTACAAGGATGGGTTGGAAGAACTGGTCCGTGAACTAAACAACAACGACGTATCCATTTATTCAACAGGAGGAACACAAGCTTTTATTGAAGGTTTGGGAATTCCCGTAACCCCTGTAGAAACGTTGACGAGTTTTCCAGAAATCCTTGGCGGCCGAGTAAAAACGTTGCACCCAAAGATTTTTGGTGGAATTTTAAACAGACGAAACTTAGCAGAAGATCAAGAGGCGCTTGTAACGCATGACATTCCTCAAATCGACTTGGTAATCGTCGATCTTTACCCGTTCGAGGAAACGGTCGCTTCAGGTGCTAGTCACGAGGCGATTATTGAAAAAATTGACATCGGTGGAATTTCCTTGATTCGCGCAGCAGCCAAGAACTATCAAGATGTGGTCATAATTCCTTCTGTGAATCAATATGAAAAATTGCTTGGGATTTTGAAAGAGCAAAACGGCGCAACTACCTTGGAGCAACGCATGGATTTTGCAGGCGAAGCCTTTCATGTTTCTTCACATTACGATACGATGATTCATAACTACTTTTTAAAGGGAGAAACGCCTTATTTTAAAACGAGTATTGCAGAAAGTGAATCATTGCGTTATGGAGAAAACCCGCACCAAAAAGGTGTTTTTTATGGTGACTTGAATGCCATTTTCGATAAACTTCACGGCAAGGAACTTTCGTATAACAATTTGCTAGATGTGGATGCTGCAGTGAATTTGATGCAAGAATTTTCAACGGATGGTCCGACATTCGCGATACTAAAACACAATAATGCGTGTGGTATTTCTACACGAGAAACAATTAAAGAAGCCTATGAAGCTGCGCTTGCAGCGGATCCTGTTAGTGCATTTGGGGGAATTTTGATTTCAAATGCGTTCATAGATTTGGCAACGGCTAACTTGATCAACGATTTATTTTGTGAGGTTTTAATTGCGCCAGGTTACGATGCTGAAGGTTTGGAGTTACTGAAATCGAAGAAGAATCGAATTATTTTGGTTCAGAAAGAGACGATTTTACCCGAGAAACAATTCAGAACGATTTTAAATGGTGTTTTGGTTCAAGACAAAGATTCAAAAATTGAAGTGAAATCTGATTTGGAAGTTAAAACGAATTTAGCTCCGAATGAACAGGAAATTGAAGATTTGATTTTCGCGAACAAAATTGCGAAGCACACCAAATCCAACACAATTGTGCTTGCGAAAAACGGACAACTTTTGGCAAGCGGAACCGGACAAACATCTCGTGTTGATGCGTTGAGACAAGGCATCCACAAGGCGAAATCATTTAATTTTGATTTGAAAGGAGCTGCGATGGCAAGTGACGCATTTTTTCCTTTTCCTGATTGCGTTGAAATAGCGCACAACGAGGGAATCGATGCTGTAATTCAGCCTGGGGGCTCGGTGAAAGATCAATTATCAATAGATTATTGCAATGAACATAAAATGAAGATGGTTTTTACCGGAATTCGTCATTTTAAACATTAACTTCGTATATTTACGAATAATTGCTTCAAATCCTCAGTTTTTGTTGATTTTTGAGCAGTTTTTAAAAAGTGGGAACTCGTAATGGGATTGTTTAGTTTTTTAACACAGGAAATCGCAATTGACCTTGGAACGGCCAACACACTTATTATTTGGAATGATAAAGTGGTGGTAGATGAGCCGTCAATCGTTGCAAAAGATATTCAAAGCGGCAAAGTTGTGGCCATCGGAAAGAAGGCACAGCAAATGCATGGAAAGACACATAAATTAATTGAAACGGTTCGACCATTGAAAGATGGTGTAATTGCCGACTTTCAAAGTGCCGAGCAAATGATCCGTGGGATGATCAAAATGATTAACCCAGGAAGAAGTTTGTTTAACCCTACATTGCGAATGGTAATTTGTATTCCATCAGGAATTACGGAAGTTGAAAAACGTGCCGTTCGTGACTCTGCTGAGCATGCGGGAGCAAAAGAAGTGTATTTGATCCACGAGCCAATGGCTGCAGCAATCGGTATCGGAATTGACGTGGAAGAACCGATGGGGAATATGATCATCGATATCGGTGGTGGTACTTCTGAAATTGCGGTTATCGCTTTGGGTGGAATTGTGTGTGATAAGTCAATCCGAATTGCAGGTGACGATTTCACAAATGACATTGAAGAATACATGCGCCGTCAACACAACATTCTTGTTGGTGAACGTACAGCGGAACAAATTAAAATCGAAGTTGGTGCGGCTTTACCTGAGTTGGATGAGCCACCTGCAGATTTTGCGGTTCGTGGTCGTGACTTGATGACGGGAATTCCAAAAGAAATTATGGTTTCTTATGTGGAAGTTGCCCATGCACTTGACAAAACGATTTCTAAAATCGAAGAAGCAATCTTAAGCGCATTGGAGATGACCCCACCAGAACTTTCAGCGGATATCTATAAAACCGGAATCTATTTAGCAGGCGGTGGCTCAATGTTAAGAGGCTTAGATAAACGTATTTCAGCAAAAACGAAGTTGCCTGTTCACATTGCGGAAGATCCACTTCGCGCTGTTGCGAGAGGAACAAGTATCGCATTGAAAAACATCGATAGGTATCAATTCTTGATTCGCGATTAACATTTAACGTGTTTGCTTGTTGTTTAATACATGAAGGCACTTTTAATCGTTTCTTGCTTCGCACTTTTTCCGCTTTCAAAAAGCAATCTTACTGTTGAGGTAAAATCAATTCCTAATGAGAAGGGAACTATTTTCATTGGATTATTTCGTCCAAAAGACCAATTTCCCATTTTCGGTAAACAATATATTGGGAAAGTTATTCCTGTTTCTGGAAAAAAGATGAGCTATACGTTTAATGAGTTGGGAGAAGGAAATTATGCTGTCGCAGTTTTCCACGATGAAAATAAAAATGGAAAACTAGATAAAAATTACTTGGGAATTCCAACTGAAGCTTATGGCTTTTCAAATAATGCCCGAAGAACATTCAGCGCTCCAAGTTTTGAAGAAGCCGAAGTAAACCTAAAGTCGGATTTAACCATTTCAATTACGCTGAAATAAAAACAATACGATCGCCAATCCGAATAGCCGAAGGCAGCAGCAAGCTGATCTAAAATTTGTCATTTTGAAATCTGTAATCAGCAACTTACCAATCAGCAATCTATAATCAGCTAATCAGCTAATCAGCAATCAAACTTACACAACCAATTCCAAGTCAATCTGGCGCTTACGTAAACTTACTTCTGAAATCCGAACTTGAACCCGGTCTCCGAAATTGTATTCTCGTTTTGTTTTTGACCCAATAATTCTAAATTTTTCCTGATCAAAATAAAATCGATCACCTGGTATTTCCATCATCGGAACCATTCCTTCACAGTGATTTTCATCCATTCGAACGAACATACCATGGTCAGCGATTCCAGAAACAGTTCCTTCAAAAGTTTCACCGATGTGTTCGCTAACAAACAAAGTCATGAAATACTTAGTAGACTCACGTTCGGCTTCCGCGGCTTTTCTTTCATTTCGTGAGATTCGCTTACAGATATCATTCAACTCATTACCGTAACGATGTTTTTTCGTGGTCAATTCTTCTTGCAAAATGCGGTGAACGACTAAATCGGCATACCTTCGAATGGGTGACGTAAAATGTGTGTAGTGATGGAAAGCCAATCCATAGTGACCAATGTTCTCCGTTTCGTAACTCGCTTTTGCCATCGATCGAATAGCCATCGATTGAATTAAGGAAAATTCATTTTCCTGTTTTAATTCTTCAAATAGTGAGTTTAGTTTTTCAGCGATTTTTGATGGGTCGTGCAAATCTATTTTATGGCCAAATTTTTCAATGAATACAGCAAAAACATCCATCTTCGCTGGATCAGGCGCATCGTGAACCCGATAAATCATTGGAAAAGGATCCCTGCCTTTTTCGGTTTTGGAAAGAAACGCTGCCACGTGCCGATTTGCCAATAGCATAAATTCTTCAATGAGTTTGTGTGCGTCTTTGGAGGTCTTAATTACGACTTCATTTGGTAAGCCTTTTTCGTTTAATTTGAACCTCATCTCTTCCGATTCAATGTTTAAAGCACCCTTTTTAAGTCGGTTTTTTCGCAATATTTTAGCGATTTTATCTAATTTTCGTAATTCTTCCTCATAATCACCTTTGTTGCCCTCAATGATTTCTTGTGCTTCTTCATAGGTAAATCTTCGATCGGAATGGATGACAGTTTTTCCAAACCACTCCTTGTAAATCTTTCCATTTTCATCCATTTCAAGTACCGCTGAAAAACTGTATTTGTCTTCATGGGGGCGAAGAGAACAGGCGATATTCGACAATTGTTCCGGCAACATTGGAATCACACGATCAACTAAGTAAACAGAGTTTGACCGCAAAACCGCCTCTGCATCCATTGCTGTTCCTGGACGAACGTAGTGGCTAACATCAGCAATGTGAACACCCACCTCTAAATTCCCATTTTCTAGCACTTTATAGGAAATGGCGTCATCAAAATCTTTTGCGTCAAAAGGATCAATAGTAAAAGTTAACACTTCTCTGAAATCCCTGCGATTTTCAATTTCTTTTGGATCTAGATCAATTGGAACGAACTCTGCTTCATCAAGAACAGCCGAAGGGAAAACAGGATTAATCCCTTGACTATAAAGTATGGAAAGCATTTCCGTATCGTTCGAGCCAGGCATACCAAGAACGGCGATCACTTCACCATAGGGAGTATCAGATGATTTAGGCCAAACGGTAATTTTTGCGAGCACTTTTTCTCCGGGTTTAGCTCCCATCAAGTTTTCTTTCGAAATGTGCATTTCAATTCCTGTTCGGTTGTTATCAGGAACAAGGATGGCGAATTTGTCTGTAAATTTAATCGTTCCAACAAATTGAAAACGTTCTCGTTCTTTGATTTCAAATACGGCCCCTTCATCGCGATTTGGTCCTTGTTTAAAAACACGAACTTTTACAATGTCACCATTAAGCGCTTGCCCTACATTTTGTGGAGCGATGTAAACATCTTTTTCTCTTCCTTCAACGACAACAAATGCAGCACCCCGCTGTGTAATTTCAATTCGACCTTCAACTAAATTTTCTTGTGATGAAAGTTTGAATGTGTAATGATTAACACGCTTCAAAGCCCCTTTAATCGCTAATTGATTCAAACAATCAAAAACAAGCTGTCGAGAAGCTGGATCTTTCGCGTCTATTAAATAAGAAACCTGTTTGTGAGTAAGCTCCGAATCTGGATTTCGCTCGAAAACGCGCATAACAATGGAAGTAACTCCGGATTTCTTTTTTCCTGGCTCTGAGCCTTTCTTCTTTTTAGACATACAACGAAGTTAGGTAAAGTAATTTGTCCTAACTTTCATTTTGAAGTAAAAAATTATCGAGGAATAAATTCTAAATAAAAAAAATGTAAAGCGAGACAGGAGATGTAATTTCAATAAATAAAGTGAGTCTCGATTAGTTGCGAATAATCACTTTTCGAGTAAATTGTTTTCTGCCTGGGACATCAAAAACCAGAAAGTAAATACCACTATTGAAATCAGAAACGTTCAATTTTTTTGTTGCTCCAATATTTTCTTTTAAAACAGTGCTACCGAAAACATCAACTATTTTTAGAGCAGCAGATTCGATTCCTGTCATTGAAATTTGAATATAGTCAGAAGCTGGATTGGGAACAATCGAAACCGATACAGGATCTTTAATTTGGTTTAAACTAGCCGTGTAATCAATAATTAAGTCAACGGAGTCAGCATATCCAGTTCCTGCTTCAGAAATGTAATATCTGTAATGCGCCTGACCACTTGTTAAATCATCTGGATTAATCTGAGGCTTCATTTTCCCATATTCTCCATTATTGATTGTAAAAATAACACTTTGTGAAGCGGGTGACGTCCAAGGGTTCCCATTCATTTGTGTAGATGAATAACATGTTCCACCAAATGGATCTGTTCCATGACCCCAACATAAACCATCAGCCCATCCCGTTGGAACATTAATCTTGTAACGTGTAATTACCCATTCGTGAGATTGACCCGTTTGATTTTCAACATGAAAAGGAACATCGAAAACTTGATTATTCGGAGCTGTCATTGTATGTGTTCCACCAGATATATCGGTTGACGAACCTTCGAGCGTGATAACAATTCCATCTTGCGCAAATATGCTTGATGCGGCAATAGTTAAAAAAAAGGCTGTAACACAAGTAAACTTTTTCATATCGAGGCAATTTGTAATAAGGTCAAATATAGTTAATGTTTATCTATTAAACAAGCGTATACACATATTGAAAAAGTTACAAGTCCTGTTTCTTCCGTAAATTATACTCTTTACACATTGAATTCTTAACTTTTTTTATAACTTTGATTTTCGGCAAGATTATTGAATATAGGGTCGAAACATAATATTTTAACCATGAAAAACATAATTTTTTTAACATTGATTCTAGTTGGTACAACCTATTTGTTTGGTCAGAATGAGGCAGAACATAAGCTAGAAAATAAAAAAATTCCAGCGGTAAAACTTACTGACATGAAAGGGAAAGCTGTCAATACAGCTGAATTAGGATTGAAAGGCCCGGTTGTTTTCAGTTTTTGGGCAACCTGGTGTGCACCGTGCAAAAAGGAACTAAATACGATTCATGATTTGTATACAGATTGGCAAGAAGAAACAGGAGTTACACTTGTCGCGGTATCAATTGATGATGAAAAAACGAAGAGTCAAGTGCCTGTTTATGTGAACGGTAAGGCTTGGGATTATGTGGTATTAATGGATCCGAACGGAGATTTTAAACGAGCGATGGGAGTGAATAATGTTCCTCACACATTTTTAGTGGATCAAGAAGGAAACATCGTATACTCGCATAATAATTATGCTCCTGGTGATGAAGAAAAACTTTATCAAGAAATCAAAAAATTAACCGGCAAATAGCCCTGAATGCTTAAATACATCTTCCCCTCTGTTTTTTGTTTTTTTTCCCTTTATTCAATTGGACAAGGTAATTTAACTGGAAACATCGAATCCATTTTTCAGTACTTAAACGAGGACACAATCATTGATGCCAAACAGCCTGCTGAAAAGGGTTTGATCAATTCCTACATGAATGTTTTTTATACGTATGGAAACTTCAAGGCAGGAATGCGACTTGAGTCTTATTTGCCGCGCATTCAAGGTTATCCAAATCGCTTCGACGGAACCGGAATTGGAATGCGTTACATTGGGTATGCTAATGATTTTGTGGATGTCACATTAGGTTCATTTTATGAACAGTTCGGTTCAGGATTATCCTTAAGGGCCTACGAGGACAGAGCTTTGGGTTATGACAATTTAATTGATGGTGCTCGTCTGATTGTTCGACCAAGAAAAGGAATTGTGTTAAAGGGGGTTTATGGATATCAAAGGCTTTCTTTTCAACAAGGAAAGATTGTTCATGGAAATGGCATCGTTCGTGGAATTGATGCTGAGATAAATCTAAAAGAGGCTTTTAAAAAGCTCGATTCAATGCCACTGGACATAGTTCTAGGTGGTTCATTTGTGAGTAAATACCAAATGGATGATGACGCGTCATTAATTCTCCCAGAAAATGTAGCAACATACGGCGGAAGAGCAAAAGTTCGTTACAAAGATGTGTTTTTTGACGCGGAATATGTTGTGAAAGAGCAGGATCCCTCAGCTGATAATCAAAAAATTTATAATTATGGTCATGCGGCTGTGTTCAATTTGGGTTACACAAAAAAGGGGTTGGGCATCCTTTTCTCAGGGAAATCAGTTGACAACATGAGTTTTCGTTCGGACCGAAATAAAGATTTACAAGACTTATTCGTTAATTATTTACCTTCTTTGAATAAAACACACACGTACAACTTAGTGGCAACCCTTTATCCATACGCCACTCAACCGCTTGGAGAAGTTGCCTACCAAGCCGATGTTCTTTATACCTTCAAAAAAGGTTCTTTACTTGGAGGAAAATATGGTTTAACAATTGGAGCGAACTATTCCACTACGTTCAGACCAGTTCAGCATACAAGTAATATAAACTTATTAGACTCAACTAGAGTAACATACGAAACAAGGCCATTTGATAAAAGTGATTCTCTTTATTGGGAGGACATTAACTTCAACATCACGAAAAAGTTTTCTAAAAAATTCAGCGCCATTGCGAGTTACTATAGTATTAAAATTAATAATGATGTTGCAAAAATTTCCAACGATGCTCAAGGAATTATTCATGCGAATATTGGTGTTTTGGAATTGGCATACAAAATAAACACCAAGCATTCCTTACGAATGGAGTTACAAGGCCTTTTTGTTCAAAAGGAGAATGGAGCAATTAAGGATAAAGGTAATTGGGCGACAGCGCTAATCGAGTATTCCATTTCACCAAACTATTTTTTCAGTTTTATGAATCAATACAACTACGGAAATCCAATTAGTGAAAAACGAGTTAACTATCCAATCTTTACGTGTGGTTATATTCGAGAGGCAACTCGTTTCATGATTTCATACGGACGTCAGCGTGCCGGCCTTTTCTGTGTTGGAGGCGTTTGTCGCTTCGTTCCTGCATCAAATGGTCTGACCTTAAGTTTTACGCAAAGTTTTTAAACATGAAAAATTTATTTCGAATTTTAGTAGCATCTTTGGTGTCTTTTCATTTTTCGTCGTGTGATCATGTGAAAAACCCTTATCCAAAGCAGGAATCATTGGATTTAGACACAACCCTTTATCCAGGAAATTGGAGTGATTATGTTGCCAATGAGTGGCCTCAATTTACTGCAAACACAAATACATACAGAAATGTGTTAATCGAGGATTTTACGGGTCATCAATGTGTTTATTGCCCGGCTGCTGCAGATTTAGCCCACGCGTTACACGAAGCAAATCCATCGCGTGTTTTTGTTGCATCCATACATGCTGGACCTACCGGAATGGGCGATTTTCAATTAGTTTCGCCTCCGAATTACCCCGTTGATTTTACAAATCCGCAAGCTCTTGAAATTGGCTCCTATTTTGGAACCAATGATGGTGGTTTTTCAGGAAATCCAAGAGGAACAGTAAATCGATTCAATAATGGATTTATATCTCAAAGCCCTGCTCAATGGACCTCTATGATGAATGACCAACTGACCCAGAACAATTTTAAGGTCAATATGCAGTCAGCTTTGAATTATTATCCCGAAACCAAGGGGGCATATTTGCATGTCGAAATTGAAAAACTGGATCAAAATTTAACAAATCAACTCGGAATCGTTTCCTATTTGATTGAAGATTCACTGGTTGGTGACCAGAAAATGAGCGACAATTCTCATAATTCATCATATGTTCACAGAGATATCCATCGCGGGAATCTAGGTGGTCAAGCATTTGGCAGAACATTAACAAGTAATGACGTCATCAATGGCAAATACTATGTAAATTATTCCTTTGTTGCACCAAATCAATTGGATGGTAATTTCAATGCCGAAAACATGCACGTGTTGATATATGTTTATGATAAAGTAACTTGGGAAATTTATCAAGTCATCAAACAAAAAATAGTTCCATAAAGTAGGTTATTTATATATTTGAGTAACAAAATCGCATGGCACTAAAACAGCAACTGACTCAAAAATTAGAGCAACGCCTCTCTCCACAACAAATTCAATTGATGAAGCTTTTGCAAGTCCCGACGATGGAATTGGACCAGCGAATAAAGCAAGAAATTGAAGAAAATCCTGCACTTGAGGAAGGTACTGATGAGGTTGAAGATGAATTTGACAATCAAGAAGATGATTACGACGATGACTCAGATGGTAATGACGAATTTGACTTATCCGATTACCTCGATGACGACGTAGCCGATTATAAAACACAAACCAACAATAGTTCCAAGGATGATGAGGAACGTGTAATTCCGCTTTCTGGCGAACAATCTTTTCAAGAAAAACTAACTGAGCAACTTCACCTGTTGGATTTGGATGACAAGCAGTTTATGATTGCGGATGTACTCATTGGAAACCTAGATGAATCTGGATATTTGAATCGTGATTTAGAGGCAATCGTCGATGACTTGGCTTTTGCCTTGAATGTTGATACAACAGAACAAGAAGTTGAAGAAATTTTGCTACTGATCCAAGAACTTGATCCAGCTGGAGTTGGGGCAAGAAATCTTCAGGAATGTCTTTTACTTCAGATTAAACGCAAACAGGATGGTGATATCGTTCGCTACACTGCCAAAAAAATTCTGGAGAATCACTTTGAAGAGTTTACCAAAAAGCATTACGAGAAAATAGCTAAGAAACTGGAAATCGAAGATGAAGACTTGAAAGAAGCTATTGACGAAATCCTAAGACTGAACCCCAAGCCTGGAGGCTCCATGCGTGAAACGGCGAAGAATTATCAGCAAATTATTCCAGACTTCATGCTTTTTGAAAATGATGGTCGCTTGGAATTATCAATCAATGGTAGAAACGCCCCAGAATTGAAAGTGAGTAAGGATTATGAAAGTATGCTGCGTTCATATGCTGAAGGAGCTAAAAGTTCAAAAGCAGACAAGGAGGCAGTGACTTTTGTCCGTCAAAAATTGGATAGTGCGAAATGGTTTATTGATGCCATTAAACAACGCCAGCAGACTTTATTATTGACAATGGATGCCATTCGCCACTATCAAGAAGCTTATTTTTTGACCGGCGATGAAACCAAGCTAAAACCAATGATTTTAAAGGACATTGCTGATATGGTTGGGCTGGATATCTCAACAATTTCGCGCGTTGCAAACAGCAAGTATGTCCAAACAAATTTTGGGATTTATCCACTCAAATATTTCTTTTCAGAATCGCTTTCAACAGATAGCGGGGAAGAGGTTTCAACACGCGAAGTGAAAAAAATTCTTTCTGATGCAATCGAAGGTGAAGATAAACGAAATCCATTGACCGATGAAAAATTGATGGAATTACTGAACGAAAAAGGGTACAATATTGCACGAAGAACGGTAGCGAAATACCGAGAGCAATTGAATTTACCTGTTGCACGAATGAGAAAAGAACTATAATATGAAAAGCGCTCTATCCCATTTTTTCTCTTGGATTTTTCTTCCGCTTTTGATGCCAACGTATGGCTTATTGGTAACGCTTTACATTCCTTCAGAGCAAATACATTTGGATAAAGACTCCATGTATTTATTGAATCCAGAATTGAAAAAACAGTTGCTTTATCTCTTTTTTACCTTCAGTGCCTTAGCTCCGGGAATTTCATTCTTTGCCTTACACAAACGTCAGATTATCACCACCATTGATATGGAAAATCAAAGGGAACGTAATATTCCACTGATGATCATGTTCGCTTATTGCTTGGTTTTATACCTGATGTTTATTTTTAAAGCACCCAACAATGTTCTACCAAAGTATTTTTACGCTTTACCTCTTTCAGGGGCAATTGTTACAGGTTCATTCATGTTCATCAATCGTTGGATTAAAATTTCCATGCATGCTGGTGGAGCTGGAATTTTAGTGGGTTATTTACTCGCTTTCGCCAAGCAACAAGCACAGTTTGAGTTCTGGATTATCGTGGCTGCAATTTTAGCCTCAGGAGTTACAATCGCCTCTCGCCTTTACCTAAATAAACACCGTCCAATTGAGGTTTATACAGGTTGGTCGCTAGCCGTTTTTATAACATTTCTTTGTAATGATCTATATCCATTTATTGTTGTAAAAGGATAATTATTCTTTCAAATCAAAGGACTCCAACAATTTTGGAACTATAACTTGCCAATGTAGTTCGTGCTGAATCTTTACGCGCAAAGCTTCCGTTTGGTGGGGTTCGCCGTGATTCAAGAAAATAATTTTCGGAGGCGTGTTGAATTTGCGTAGCCAATCCATCATCTCTTCACGGTCCCCATGAGAGGAAAGCGAACTGATACTACGAATGTTGCAAAGCACTTTTCTGAATTGACCGAAAAACTTGATTTCAGAATCTCCCTCAATAATGGATCTTCCGCGTGTTCCTTCTCCCTGAAATCCAACAAACATAAGGGTGTCATTCATGTTTTCAATGTGTTTATTTAAATAATGCAAAATTCGTCCTCCCTCAATCATACCGCTTCCAGCAATAACGATTTTAGACTTGTTGTCCGCAACCAACGCTTTCGATTGTAAAATATCGTTTATAAGCACAATTTCCTGATACATCTCGTTTATTTCCTTGGAAGAAATTTTCTGCCATGTATGATATTGATGGAAAACTTTTGTGGCGTTTATCCCCATGGGCGAATCAAGAAAAACATCAATTTTTGGAAATGTCCCTTCCTTTTTTAATTGATAAATTAAATAAATCAACTCTTGCGTGCGCTCAACTGCAAAACTTGGAATCATGAGTGTGCCCTTATTTTTTAGTGTTTCATTTACTATCTCTAGGAATTCGGCTTTTACATCTGTGGATTTCTCATGATTTCGATCACCATAAGTAGATTCCAAAACAACGTAATCAGCCTCTTTAACGTGTTTCGGTGGATATAGCAGCATCGGTTCTTTCCTTCCAATATCCCCGCAAAAAAGAATCGTTTTACCTTCAACCAGAAGATTTACGAAAGCCCCACCCAAAATATGTCCACTATTTAAAAACTCGAATTTCATAAATTCATTTAAAATCACCCATTCGTTTAAATCATGCCCAACAAAAAGAGGTAAACAAGCTTCTACATCCTTTACCTCATACAAAGGCTCGGCTTTTTCGTGTTTAGAGTATCGGTGTGATGTAGCTCGTTCCGCATCTTCCTCTTGAATTTTCGCGCTGTCTTTAAGAATGATTTCTGTCAAATTAAGCGTCGGCCACGTGCAGTGAATTGATCCCGAAAAACCTTTTTTGACCAAAAGCGGCAAATAGCCACAGTGATCCAAATGTGCATGAGTTAAAACGACCGCAT
>JBEIKF010000004.1:0-19074 GCA_040379905.1 Crocinitomicaceae bacterium | reverse complement strand
GTGTAAAGTTGGGATTTCGGAATGTCAAAACCATAACGTTTTGGATTTTCCATAATTAATTTCAATGCCATAATTCTAAAAACATACCTTCCCGTTTCATTGTTCATGTCTGTGTCGAAAAAATGGTCGGTTTTCTGCCATTTCATATCCGACTGAACACCTCCAATTCCACGGTTATAGGACGCACAAGCATTTACCCAATCTCCAAAGATTTTATGCGAATTTTTGATGAAATCACAGGCCGCATGAGTACTTTTCGATAAATTCATTCGCTCATCAACCTCATCATTAATAATTAAACCGAACTCCTTTGCAGTGGCAGGCATAAATTGCCAAAATCCATTAGCACCGGCCGGACTAGTTACTTCTGATAAATTGCTCTCAATTACTGCTAAAAATTTAAAATCTTCAGGGACATTTTCTTCCTCCAAAATTCTTTCAATTTCAGGAAAATAACGGTTTGCTCTTTTAAGCGCAAAGGTTGTTGAACTTTGAAAGTATGCATTTGTAACAATTTCCCTGTCAAGCCGTTCTCGGATATCTTCATCTTCAAGATTAATCCTCTCTCCAAAAAAAATCATCGAATTTGGAATCGCTGGAAATGAAAGTGATCTTTGTTTGATGACTTGGACATTTTTCTCTAAAGAATTATCCTTGCATGCGCTTAATATAAAGAGAAGGATTAAAATACTAGAAAATTTCATTTTTTAGGCAAATCATTCTTTTGTTTTTTAGGCTCAAAATAACGTAATGTATTTCGATACAAAAGATAAAAAACAATTACAAAGAACAACAGGAAAATTGGTGTAATAAAAATTGAATTATGCCGAACGAGATAAATTATTAATACGCTAATAAGAAAGGATAAAAACCCAATTAAAGTGAAAATATACCAAACTTGTCGATCAGAAAATCCTGCATAAACTAAGTGGTGTGTCGTATGATCCTTACCTCCGACCATTGGGGATTTTCCTGCTTTGATTCGATTGATAACTACTGTTAGTGTGTCAGCTGCAGCAGGCGTTAGTGCTATTAAAGTAATTATTAAACTAACCCATGAATGATTTTCAGTAATTGATCCCAAATTCCACAAATATTTTATGGTAAAGAATGCCACAAAAAATCCTATGAATTGACTTCCAGCATCACCCATGAAGATTTTCGATGGATATATATTATATCTTAAAAATCCAGCCAATGCACCCAACATAGAAACGATTGTAAAAATCCAATAGGGTTCATCAGAATTTCCGATGAAGTAACAACAAAACAAACAAGATAAAAGCGTAAAAAAAACGGTGGTACCAGTTATGCCATCCATATTATCGAGCATATTTAAGGAATTCATTAAGATAACAACCCATAAAATAGTAAGGGTGGAATCAATCCAAGTGTTGTGAAATAAGTCAATGGAGGTATTTGTGAAAATCAAGGTTATTCCACAAACAATTTGAATGAGTAATTTGAAAATTGGCCTTGTATTATAAGCATCATCGGAAAGACCCATTATGAATGCTAATGACGCTGCAAGAAACAAACCAACAAAAGATAAGTTTGAAAATACATTGGGTTCAGGATCCAAAATCATAAAGAGTACCGTGGAAAATAAAAAACCTAGGAACAAACTAATTCCACCCAAAGACGGTTTTGATTGATTACTCCAACGGACTGTAACATCGTTCTTGTTTCTAATACCTAGCGTTTGAGAAAATCTCAATAGCAACATGTTCACAATAATTGAAATTACAACTGCACCAAAAAAGAATAGATAATAGTAGTTTGGCTCTTTTATAGACATACTAGAATGGACTTAAAAAGGAATTAAATGGAATAGCTTTACTATCTTTTTCCGAAACGATTGGGTTTTTATTTTCCCAATCAATCTTAATCTCAGAATCGTTCCATAGAATAGATTGTTCATGCTGAGGAGAATAAAAATTAGTGCATTTATAGCAAAAAATCGTTTCATCCTCAAGTGCACAAAAACCATGAGCGAAACCAGGTGGAATCCACAATTGATTTTTAATTTTTGAATCCAAAAGTACTTTCACATATTTCCCATATGTTGGTGAAGATTTCCTAATATCAACAGCTACATCAATTACCTTTCCATGCATTACATAAACTAACTTCCCTTGTTCATATGGAGGACTTTGAAAATGGAGACCCCTTAATACTCCTTTTGATGACTTGGAAACATTATCTTGAACAAACTTAAGATTACCGCCAATAAACTCCTGGTATTTTATTTCATTAAATGTTTCCAGAAAGTAACCTCGTTCATCTCCAAAAATTTTTGGATATATGGAAATTACTCCTTCGATTGCTTCTTTTTTGAATTCCATTTTCGTTTGATTTTTCTCCACCACCTCAAGTGCAATGGAATTTCGTCTTCTTCTTCTGAATAATAACCTGAGTCATAACCATAACCATAACCATAACCATAACCATACCCATAAAAAGATCGACCTGTTTCGACACCATTTAGAATAATATTTAAACTTTGTAATTTCTGAACTTTGAATAATTCCTCAACACGTTGAACAAAAACTCGCTTGGAGTAGTTCGCTTTAAATACATATAATGGAATATCTGCATTTGCAAGTATTTCAATACCATCCGAGACAATTCCAACAGGAGGATTATCAATCATGACAACGTCGTATTTGTCCTTTAAATTTTCTAATATCAGCTTAAATTCGTCACTTTGAATCAATTCGGATGGATTCGGAGGAATTGGTCCTGCGGTAATATAATCCAAATTTCCTATTTGTGAATTACGAATAACGCTATCTATGGAGGTCATTCCGGAAATCACACTACTCATTCCATCAATGTTTTCAGCATTAAACCCAAAGTGTACTTTCGGCTTACGAAGATCTAGGTCGATTACAACTGTTTTCTTACCACTAGCCGCAATCAATCCCGCCAAATTCAGAATAACAAACGTCTTTCCTTCTCCTGAAATCGAGGAGGAAACAGCAATTACCTTGGCATCCTTCTTGATAAAACTCATATTCGCTCTAATACTTCTAATTGATTCTGCAACGCGGGATTTTGAGGACTCAGTTACGACAACCTGGGAATATTTCATTTTCTTTTTGTACAAAGGAACTGCACCTATGAAATTTGCTTTTGGAGGCAACAATTTTTCTAAATCTTTTGCATTGATGATATCATTGTATGTTAAATATCTCCAAACTAAGAGCCCAATACCGCAAAAAATACCGAATATAATGGCTGCAGCATAAATTAATTTTTTGTTAGGGCTCAAAGGTGAATTAGGAAAAACTGGTGGAGTTAAAACCCTATTTGTAGAAGAATATCCGGCATTTGACAATTCGTATTGAACCTTTTTCTCTGTAAATAATTCAAAATAACGATTATTCAGTTCTTCCATATATTTTAAGCGATCATATTCCATTGCTTTTTCGGGAAGATTGTAGTAATTAGTTTCTATCTCATTTATTTTATTTATTAGAAGTTGTTTATCACTAAGAAGACGATCTTCAATAACTTTCATACTCTTCTTAATCGAAGAAATTCTAATTTGAACTTTGGAATTTACATTCTTAATTTGATTATTGTCTATTGTCAAATCTTTCAGTAAATCCTCTTTTTGTTCAAGAAGTTTATTTAAATCCTCAATTTGTCGCAGCAAAGAACCTTCAAAACTTCTTTTACCAATCATTTCGGGAATCATTTTATACAATTCCACCCGATTGGGATCGATTTTAATTTTGTCAGCAACCATATATAAGGTTGTTAATTCCTCGTCAATTAATAAAACTTTTTCTGATAAATCAGACATTTTAGTAGAAAGCTCTTCCTCTAGTCCAACTGGATCAGGGATTTTTTCTCTCTTTTGATAATCAGAAAGATTACTTTTCGATTTTTTGACAACATTAGAAAGGGAATCTAGTTGTTGGTTGATAAAATCAATTGTTTTATTGGAGTTGGTTTTCTTTGCCCCTTCTTGATATTCATAATAGGATTCTAATAATTTAACTACTATATCCCGGCATAAAATTGGGTTGTGGTCGTCATAGGTTATTTGAATAGTTTTAGCATTCATATCCATTGCCATGACAATCAAATTTTTCTTTAATTGATTAAGCAGATCTGAACGACGATTAAATACAAAATATAATTTATTCTCTGTCGCAGCTTCTTGCAGCTCACTTAAGTTGGGGGTTTCAACGATCAACTCAAAATCAGCATTTTTTATTGCCTTATTCGGATAACCTGAGACAATTTTCTGAATTCCCGCCTTTTCATATTTGAGTTGAATTTTCCCATCACTGTATTCAATGTCAACTCTTTTATTACATAAAGAAGAATCTTTCAATGCAATTGGAACCAGTTTAAAACGTGTCGAATGGTACAAATCTTTAGTTAACAGTTTACCCTCTGAATAAAGATTTGTTGAAATATTTAGCTTTTTTATCGTTTGATCCAATAAAAAGTCCGAACGCAAAAATTCCACTTCTTGATTAATATTTGTCTCTTGAACAGCGGTCGTTACTTCTCCTAAAACCTGACTAACTTTATCTTCCTCAACTATCTGAAGAACCGCATTGGATTGATAAACCGGTTTTGTATATCTTAAATAAATAAATGCCAATGAACAGAAAAATATAACCAATAAAATCGGTGATTTCCAATTTCTCTGAAGTACAATCCCAGCGATAATCGGATTAAATTCTTTATTTATTACCAGTTTTTTCTCTTGAATAGACACAATTATGGTCGGGTTAACGTGAATATTAGAAGAACAGATGTCAAAATACTAAGCCAAGGAGACACCTCGGTCAAAACAGAACTTGCAATTCTAGGTTTAACATCCACGTATACATAGTCATTGCTCTGCACAATCATTTCAGCTTGCTTTAAACCTTGAATGGTGGAAAGATCTATTTTATAAATTTCTCTTTTATTCTTGTTTTTTCTAATCAATTTAATCGAATTTGCACGTGCATCCTCTGAAAGACCTCCGGCTAATGCAATTACCTCCAAAAGTGTGGTATTCACATTCGATAAATAAACCACCTTTGCCTCACCTCTTCCTGGAAAAATAATGATTCGTTGGTTTGAAAGCTTTATTTGAACGAAAGGATCAATGTAATTTTTAGATAACAGTTCAGTCAATGTATCTTCTAGTTTAATAGTTGTGTATCCTTGAACTTTTAGTAACCCAATAACCGGTAACTCCGCTGTTCCATCTCTTCTAACTAAATAATCCTGAATTAGTTGATTGTTTTTATTGTTGTATGAATCTGCATTATTGATTCCAGTCATTGACGACAAAACCCTTTCACCATTATTTGTTGAGAAATTAAACGTAAATCGATCTCCGGGACCTATCACATAATCTTCGGTTGGTTTCAAAGGAATGGAGTCAAAAGTAAAATTCTCACCCTTTGGAATTTTAAACATAATATTACTATTGATATTAGCACAAGCGCACAGAATCAAAGTAATAGAAACAACAAACAAGGATTTAATTAGTCGTTTCATCTAGATTTGAATTCAATAATTTCTTGTAATATAATTCCATATCTTTCACAAGTCTTTGGTAATGAAAATTATCCTTTACGAAAGACCATCCATTTTGTGACATTTTTTCTCGTTTTTTTTTATCTTCAATGAGTAAAAGTAATTTTTCAGCAAATTTTTCCACATTATTTTTTGGAACTATAAAACCTGTTTCATTATTAAAAACAATATCTTTCACACCACCTACATCAGTTGAAATAACAGGAATGTTACAAGCTTGTGCTTCAATTAAACTTACCGGTGTCCCCTCATTATTTGATGTTAAACATATAATATCCATTCCCGCATTAAAGGTCTGTATGTCGCGAATCCAAGAGGTTAATCGAATGTCAATTGACTGATTTATTTTTATCTGTTCAATTTGTTCCTCAATTTCCTTTCTCGTTTCACCGTCTCCAACGATGAAAAATACAGTTTTTTTACTTGTTTGGCGGTTGACTATGTCAATCGTATCTAAAAATAATTTGTGATTTTTGATTGGGGCCAAACGACCTATAATTGCAACTGCTATTTGATCATTACTGAGATTATATTTATCTCGTGTCTTCTTTCTCTTTATCTCTAAATTATCTTGAAATTGATTAAGGTCAAAACCAAGCGGAATGACTTCGATTTTATTTTTATCTGCAATGGCGAATTTTTCACTCAATTCAATTTTTTGTTGATCGGAAATAGCAATAATTCCCGATGATTTTGAAGCCAAACGCTTCTCAATTTTTCGATAAACCTCTGATTTAAATTTCCCAAAATAAGAGTGAAATACGTGACCATGAAAAGTGTGCAAAACCACGGGGACTTTGCAATCAAAAGCAGCTTTTCGACCGAGCGCGCCTGCTTTTGCAGCATGTGTATGGACAATGTCTGGTTTAAATTCTTTAATAATAGTCTTTATTTTTTTTAACGCCTTACGATCACTAATAAAATTTGGATTTCTCTTCAGCTCAGGGATTAAAATAGGTTTTACCCCATAATCATTTAATATGTGTAATGAATCCGCTTCACCCTTCTCAGGTAATCCACCGATTAAAATAGTTTCAAACTCATCGGACATAAAACGCGTTAAAAAAGTCGCATTGTAAGTAGGTCCACCAATATTAAACCTATTTATGATTCTAAGAATTTTAATTTTTCTTTGAATAGTCATTTTGCAATTATTTCACTGCATATGTTCAAAAGTATATTGAAATTCAACTACTTTTAAAAACACCTTTCGCGATTTTTGTAAAAACTAAATACATGCAAAATTACACTTTTTCACTTTCATTCTTTTTGATTTGTAGCGCTTTTTGCCAAAATAATTTGGAGAAAGCAGTAGTGAATTTTGAGAAAGATCCAGTCAATAAAAATGCAGCGATCAGTTTTTTAGCAATAGATCTTCAAAATGGCGCAAAAATCGGAGAATTAAATGCTGAAAAATCCATAACAGCGGCATCGACTACCAAATTATTCCCCACCGCAACAGCGATTGAAATTCTGGGAAGCAACAAAAAAACTTCGACAAGAATTTACTATTCTGGAGAACTAAATTCAAAAGGAGAACTTGTTGGTGATATTTGGATTCGCGGAGGAGGGGATATAAGCCTCGGTAGTAGATTTTTCTATAAGGAAGCGCAGGAACTCGAATTTTTAAAGGCTTGGGCAGATTCATTAGGGAAAAAAGGAATCAAGAAAATAACTGGATCTGTGATTGCCGATGCCTCAGAATTTGGTTATAACGGAGTTCCAAAAGGTTGGCATGACTCTGATATAGGCAATTATTATGGGGCTTTTGCCGGAGGATTGAACTTTTACGATAATACAATTAAACTATGTCTAAAGACAAACTCTGTGGGTAAAAAAGCAGAATTGATTGAAGTATTTCCTTCAGTTCCAGGACTCACCATCTCGAATTCAGTTTTAGCAGCAAAAGTTCAAGGGGATGAAGCGTCAATTTTTGGAATCCCTTATTCATTAAACCGAAAAATATCTGGTAAATTACCTGCAAATCGGGAACGTTTTATAGTAAAGGGGAGTATGCCTGACCCCGAATTTCTTTTAGTAAATGAATTGGTTAAAACGCTCCAAAACAAGGGTATAATTGTTGAAGGTGGAGCGAAAACGGTTCGTCTTAATAAATTATCCAAGCCAAATTATGACAAGGATTTAAAATTCCTTTTTCAACAAGAAAGCAAAACCATAAAAGAAATCGCATTTTGGACAAATTTTAAAAGCGTCAATTTGTTTGCTGAAGGATTGGTTAATTTACTTGGCTTTTACTCGAACGGAGATGGGTCTACGAATTCCGGATTGAACATTATAGGGAATTTCTGGAAAGACAAAATCAATACAAACAATTTAGTTTTAAATGATGGATCAGGGCTATCTCGCTTCAATGCTATTAGCGCCCAACATTTCTGTGAATTATTAAAATTTATGTCGACTTCAAAAAACTTTGATGATTTTAAATCGACATTTCCTGTAGCTGGAAAGAATGGTACGATTAGTTCGCTTTGCAAAGGTGGTGCTGGTGAAGGACGTGTATATGCCAAAAGCGGGACACTTAACAACACCAAATCCTATGCTGGCTACATCGATTCAAAAACAGGTAAAAAAATAGCTTTTGCCATCATAGTAAATGACTTTAATTGTACTTCAGGTGAGATTAAAAGTAAAATGGAGACTATTTTAAATGCATTATCTGAATATTGAGCGTTTCAAAGCCCAACTTCTACCTTAATTATTTCTCTCCAAAATTTGGTAATAGACAATCCCCTACAGGCAAGCATCTGAGGAACAATGCTGGCAGATGAAAATCCAGGTGTGGTATTCACCTCAATAACAAATGGTTCATCATTGACAATCATAAAATCAATGCGTGCAATTGAGCGAAGTTGTAATAGAGAATAAATGTACTTTGCGCGTTCCTGAACTTTTAATTTGACATCAGCAGAGACTCGAGCAGGCGTAATTTCTTGTGATTTACCATTGTATTTTGCATCATAATCAAAAAACTCATTTTCAGAAGCAATTTCAGTTAATGGCAAGGCCTGAATTCCATCAATGTTTCGATAAACCCCACAAGTCACTTCTACTCCATCCAAAAAAGACTCAACCACAGTGGTTCCTCCCTCTGCAAAAGATTTTTTCAAAGCAGACTGAATTTCATTCTCTGTTTTCACCTTCGTTATACCATAACTCGAACCTGAATCAGAAGGTTTGACAAAAACTGGCAATCCAAGTTCGTTCACAATTTGGGTTGAAGTAAACTCATCATCTGTTCTGAGAAAAAGTGATTTAGCAACAGGAATTGCAAAAGACTTAAGAAACTGATTACAATACCATTTATCGAATGAAAGTGAGGACGCCAATACTCCTGAATTTAGATAAGGAATATTTTTCATGTCGAGATATGCTTGGATTTTTCCGTTTTCTCCTGGGTTTCCGTGTATGTATACGATACCATAGTCTATCGTAAAAGCTTCTCCATTAAAAATGAATGAAGCACTATTCAAATCAAACGAAAGTCGCGAATTTTCAATTTCAACCTCCCAGCTGTTCGGACTCACAATAATTTTAAAAATTCGAAATTCTTCGGGGAAATTTTTAATTATTGTATCAGCGCTTTTTACAGAAATTTCATATTCGGAAGAAAATCCTCCACAAAAAATACCAAAGTTCTTCATTGATAAATGGCTTTATTAAAATCGAAATTACGAAAATGAGTACCATATTTTTTCAATAGAAATTAAAGTTATGAGCACTTTTTCTGTTAAAACTTTTTAATGTAATGACTATCTTCGCAACTATGAGACCGTTTTATTTATTCATTTGGTGGTGCCTAAGTTATTCGTTAAGGCTATTTTACAGAAGAATTAAATTGGTTAATTCACCTAACTCCTATTTTGGTAGGACCATTTACATGAGTAACCACCCGGCCTCATTTATGGATCCACTTGTTGTCGCTTGTTTTAGAAAACCAATTGTGTTTTTTATGACACGCTCTGATGTTTTTACACCTATTTCCAAACCATTACTTTGGTCAGCGCATATGTTACCTATTTATCGACAATTAGATGGCGTAAATACAAAAGAAAAAAACGAGGAGGTTTTTTTAGAATGTTCAAAAATTTTAAAAAGCAAAAGGAATTTATTGGTCTTCGCTGAAGGATTCACGGACGATAAATTCGTTAGAAGACTAAAGCCAATTAAAAAAGGGGCGGTTCGAATTGGATTCTCTGCTTTGGAATATTTAAACTGGACAGAAAAAATTTACATCGCTGGAGTGGGATGTAATTACACGGAACCAAACCGAATGAGGAGCGACCTTTTGATTTCCACATCAGATCCAATTTGTTTGAATGACTACCAAAAGGAATATCAATCGAATCCAAACAAAGTCATTACAGAGTTGACATTGTTGGCTGAAAAAATGATGCAGGATCAGATTACACATATTCATAATTCTCATTTAACAGATTTGCACGAGTGGATTATGATATTGACACGAAAGGGCATGAATTCGGAAAGTTACGATAAGAATTTAAGCCTTCAAAGTCGTTACGAATACTCTAAAAATCTAGCTATTTGTATGAATCAAACACCTATCGAGGAACTTCAACCGCTAAACGAAGTGTCGAAAAGTTATTTTGATTCATTAAAAATGCAAAAAGTTACGGACAACGATATTTATAATCTAATAAACAAAAAGCTTGATACATCTCGAAAAATCGCTAAATTAATTTTCTTAATGCCACTTGGAATTCTTGGATTATTTCATTGCGGACTGCCATATATAGTCGTTAAGAGTTTGGTAGAAAAAAAATTCAAAAGAGCTGTTTTTTGGGGATCTACAAAAATGCTTTTAACGATGATTTTGATTGGGCTTTTTAATATTCCAGTTATTTTCCTTTTCGATGATCTTCTCAACGTTTCGAAATGGTGGGGTTTTATTTATTATTTAATGATAGGGTTTTACGGTTTAGGATTTTACTCAAGTATATCCCTCATAAAAGAACTAATACATATTTCAAAAATCAAAAAAGTGGATATCGGCAATTTGATAGAAAAAAGAACCCATTTAGTAGAACTTTTGAAAAAAAATGTTCCTAGTGAATTTTTATGAACTTAGTTCAATTAAATTTGTTTTAAACTTGACATGAATTACGAACAAGATCAACAAATGATTAAAAACGAACGACTGAAAAAGCCAAATTGGTTGCGCGTTAAACTCCCCACTGGAGAGAATTATAGAAAAGTTCGGAGTTTAGTTGACCAACACAAATTACATACAATCTGTGAAAGCGGCAGTTGTCCGAATATGGGTGAATGTTGGGGAGAAGGAACTGCGACTTTTATGATTCTAGGTAATATTTGTACGCGTTCATGTGGATTTTGCGCAGTTCAAACCGGAAAACCCGAGCAAGTAGATGAATTTGAGCCAGGACGAGTAGCTAATTCCGTTAAAATAATGGGAGTAAAACATGCTGTGATAACGTCTGTAGATCGTGATGACCTTAAAGATGGCGGGTCATTAATATGGGAACAAACCGTAAGGGCTATTCGCAATCAATCACCAGGAACAACGCTAGAAACCCTAATACCTGATTTTGCGGGAAAATGGGAAAACCTTCAGGCCATAATTGATGTAGCACCTGAAATTGTTTCTCATAATTTGGAAACAGTGCGAAGACTCACAAAGCAAGTTAGAATTCAAGCTAAATATGACCGGAGTTTAGAAGTTTTATTTCGTTTGAAAAAAGGAGGAATGAGGACAAAATCAGGAGTTATGTTGGGATTAGGTGAGACTGAACAAGAAGTACTTGAAACCATGGATGACCTTCGCCAAGTTGGAGTTGATATACTCACTTTAGGTCAATACCTGCAACCGACTTTTAAACATTTACCAGTTGCAGAATTCATTACACCTGAACAATTTGAAAAATATAGGTTGAAAGGATTAGAAATGGGTTTTCGTTATGTTGAAAGTGGTCCTCTAGTGCGTTCGTCTTATCACGCAGAAAAACATTTATTTTAAAATTTTATATTGTTAAAAAACAAAAACTATAATATTTTATACGAATTTTAGGAATTTTATAGTTAATTTGGCTCATTAAATAGTAATGTTATAATTCGTTTTTATGAATAAAAAAATATATCTTATTGGTTCTGTGCTTTTTGCAGGTATTTTAGCTTTCGGAAGTGCTCAATTGTTCTTCAATGGAAATAGTGAAGGACTTTATTCGAAGAAAAAACTCAGCTCGATGCAAGAGCAATCTGCTGAAGATGCTATGCTTTGGATGAAAGCGAGATACATTGATGTTACAACAGGACAGCCAATCACTCCTGAAAAACTGGCATCAATTCAATCTAATTTCAACAAATTACCGAAAGAAAAATCTCTCGTTTGGGAAGAAGAAGGTCCAGATAATATTGGTGGCCGAACACGTGCCGTTCAAGTAAACCGAAATAATCCGAATGAAGTTTGGGCCGGAGGTGTTTCTGGTGGTCTTTTTTATACATCTAACGGGGGTAATTCATGGTCACGAGTAGATTCATACATCAGTGCAGGAGCAAATCCGTTTATTTCTAGCATGACAATGACGAAGGATGGGACTCTTTACGTTGCTACAGGTTCAAATCAAGAAAGTTGGGGTGGTAATGGAGTTTGGTACTCACAAGATCAAGGCGCAACTTGGAACGAGATTCCAGGGACTACAAATTGTACCGAAATCGAAAGTGGGAATGTTTCAAATTATGCTTGGCTTGCAACTCCATCCGGATTAAAAAAATGGCAAGTTGGTGATGCATCTCTTACTTCTATTACTCCAGCTTCAGGTGGTTGCAATGCGTTAAAAGTTTCAGGAGACGAACAAGTGATTGTTGCCTCTTATGGAGCAAATAAAACATATGTTTCAACCGACGGAGGTTCTTCTTTTGAAGATCGTTCAGGAACCGTGGCCAATAACCTAGTTCTAGCAAATGCTCCGCGTATCGAATATGCTATTTCACATCAACGAAATTCAACAGGTAATTACTCTATTTATGCGGTAAGAACAAATTCTGACCTTCTGGGTATGCATGTTTCGCATGACAATGGCGCAACTTGGACGCAATTTGTTGGTACTCCTGATACAGACCCAACCACTACGGGTACTCAGCCTCCTTCAGATTTTGATATTTACCGAGATCAAGGCACCTATAATTCAATTGTTTCTGTAGCCCCTAACGATCCAGAAATGATATTAATTGGTGGAATTGATGTTTGGAGATGGAAACAAACCGTTAACAATCCTCCTTCAGGTGGATTTAGAAAAATTAGTGAATGGTTTGTTAATCCTAATTCTTCCATTTATGTTCACGCAGATAATCATGAAATGAAATGGGACAATAATGGTCGTTTCTATGCAGGGAATGACGGTGGTGTAAGTATTTCCAATAACGTGGATGCAACAAATCCTGATGCTATTGAATGGTTTGTTGCCAATAGAGGATATAACGTGACTCAATTTTATGGAATTGCTTTCGACAAGTTTGGTTCAGTTATGGGTGGTACCCAAGACAATGGTACGCTTTACAACGACCATACAATGAATACATACAAGGAATTTAGAGAAGTTAATGGTGGTGATGGATTCGAATGTGAAATATCATTCTTCAACGAAAGGGTAATGTTTTCTTCGGTTTACAACAATGCAATTTCAAGATCTGGTGATAAAGGTCAAACTTGGACTAGTTTTGTTCCGAATTTACCAAGTACATATGCTGATCCGGGAACGAGCAGTGCCGAACACCCATTCCATACTGAATTGTTTTTAGCTGAACATTATGACTTGAATTCAAAAGATTCTGTTACGTTCATTCCTACAAAAGATATTTCCGCTGGTGACTCTGTCCGAATTTCTAGTTTATCCTCAGGAGATTCAATTAATTTCGTTGCCCAAGAAAATTATTATTTTGATGAAGAGCTTGCATACGACCCTTCGCTTACAGTTAATGGTATTAACTACGGAATTAATCCCGCCACAGGAGAAACTGTAGAAATGGGTTCTGATACGTTAATTTACAACGTTGCTTGGGATACCGTAAGAGTTCAAGATCCTTTTCAATCTTGGTTCCTCGTTTACGTAAACAAGAATGGCGGAGAACTTTGGGGAACTAGAAATGCGTTACGATTCTCAGTTACAGATCCAGGATGGGTTTGTGTTGCAAAAGGAATTGGAGCTAACGGTGGATTCCAATTTGATATTGAATTTTCTCGCGATTTGAATCATCTTTATGTTACCGCTGGTAATGGTGTTTGGAGAATAGATGGTTTAGGATCTGTTTATACATCTGATCCCGACTTTGAGGATAAAGTTGCTTATACTGGTACTGGCGCAACTGCTGCAATACCGACGTTTACCACAGCTACTAAAATATCAAACACCTCATACGAGGGGTTAGCAATAAATCCAAACAATAAGGATGATTTATTACTGCTTGCCGGTTTTAGTGGATCTAATAAGAGAACAACAAATGCATCAATAGCAGGTTTAAATGGTGTTACAACCTCTACTCTTGCTAGCGTTGGTGGGGTTGCTTGTTATGATGGAATAATTAATCGAGAAAATCCAGATATTATTGTACTTGGGACATCCAGCGGTGTTTTGTTTTCAACTACAGGGGGGCTCGGGACAAATGCATGGACAAACTCCTCAGCAGGTTTTGAAGGCACTCCAGTTTATGAAGTTCGCCAATCTTGGAGATCATATGACGAAGGAAGCTACCGACCAGGTGAAATCTACATAGGAACGTTTGGACGTGGAATTTGGAAGTCATCGTCGTATTTGGGTATTAACGAAAGTTCTAGTAACTCTGTTGATTTCAAAGCGAAATTGAAAGCTTATCCAAATCCAACAAATGATAACACAAGTATTCGTTTTGACTTGTCTCAAAATGGAAATGTTGATCTTGCCGTATATTCACTTTCAGGTAGACTAATGAAAACCATCAGCAAGAAAAATGTACCTGCAGGAGAGAACACTATTTTAATCGATTGTGAGGATCTTTCTAATGGAACTTATATTGTAAAACTGGTTAGTGGTAAGCAAGTCGAATCAGTGAAGTTTATTAAAATGTAATTGAAAATAAATCACTTTAAATAAAAATGGTCGGATAATTTCCGACCATTTTTATTTTCAAAAAGAAATAAATTTTATTCAATAAATATTATAATTCTTCTTCAGCCAACACAGGCTTTCGAAATACAATCTTACCATCAAAAAAGTCCATTACAACGTTTTTAGTCTTATCAACTGTTCCACCTAATAAAGCCTTTGAAAGCTCGTTCAATACTTGCTTCTGAATTACTCGTTTTACTGGTCGAGCGCCAAAGAATGGATCGAAACCTGCTTCCACAATGTAATCGAACGCGTGGTCAGTTACAACCAATTTCAATTCTTTTTCTTTGAGAAGTACTTTTAAGTGGTTTAATTGAATTTCTACAATTTCCCGAACATTCTGCTTGGTAAGTGGGATAAACATGATGATTTCATCAATTCGATTGAGAAATTCAGGTCTAATCGTGTCTTTTAATAATTCTAAAACCTCAAATTTCGCTTTTTCTGTAGCTCGATCAAATTCACTTGGCTTAATATTCTCAAACTTCTCATGGATAATATGTGAGCCTAAATTCGAAGTCATAATGATAATAGTGTTTTTGAAATTAACGACCCGACCTTTATTATCAGTCAATCTTCCATCATCCAAAACTTGTAACAGTACATTGAATACATCTGGATGTGCTTTTTCAATTTCGTCCAACAAAATAATTGAATATGGCCTGCGACGAACTGCCTCCGTTAATTGACCACCTTCATCGTAACCAATGTATCCTGGAGGAGCACCAACTAAACGACTCACCGAATGTTTTTCTTGATATTCACTCATGTCAATACGAGTCATTGCATTCTCATCATTAAACAAGAAATCTGCTAAGGCTTTTGCTAATTCTGTCTTACCAACACCAGTCGTCCCAAGAAAAATAAATGAACCGATTGGTCTCCGAGCATCCTGCAATCCGGCACGACTTCTTCGAACCGCATCAGCTAATGCCTCAATGGCTTCAGTTTGACCAACAACACGTTTTTTCAACTCATCTTCCAAACGAAGTAATTTAGAGACTTCACTTTCAATCATTTTGTTGACCGGAATTCCAGTCCATTTAGAAACAACCTCTGCGATTTCCTCGGCATCAACTTCTTCCTTGATCATTTTTGATTTCGACTGCATTTCCAATAGTTGTTGCTTAGTTGTTTCCAAATGATCCTCGACTTCCTTGATTTTTCCATAGCGAATTTCAGCAACCCTTCCATAATCACCTTGACGCTCAGCCTGTTCCGCTTCAAACTTCAAATTCTCAATTTCCTCTTTGGCTCTCTGTATAGACTCAACAACATCTCGTTCAGCTTGCCATTTAGATTGAAAAGCATTTCGCTGCTCCGTTAAATTTGCCAAATCACGTTCTACTTGTTCAATCTTTTTATTGTCATTTTCCCGTTTTATAGCTTCACGCTCGATTTCCAACTGCATGATTTTACGTTCGATTTCATCCAATTCTTCTGGTTTGGAGTTAATCTCCATTCGTAATTTGGAAGCAGCTTCATCAATTAAGTCAATCGCTTTATCGGGCAAATGTCTTTCTGTAATGTAGCGCTGAGAAAGTTCAACCGCAGCAATAATCGCCGCATCCTTGATTATTACCTTATGGTGATTTTCATATTTATCCTTAATTCCTCTTAAAATTGAAATCGCATCCTCAGTAGAAGGCTCATCGACCAAAACCGTCTGAAATCGACGAACAAGAGCTTTGTCCTTTTCAAAATACTTTTGATATTCATTTAATGTAGTTGCTCCTACTGCTCTTAATTCACCACGAGCAAGTGCTGGCTTCAAGATGTTTGCGGCATCCATAGCACCTTCACCACCTCCTCCTGCTCCGACAAGCGTATGAATTTCATCGATAAATAAAATGATTTCACCTTCCGCAGCAATTACTTCTTTGACAACAGATTTCAACCGTTCTTCGAACTCACCTTTATATTTAGCTCCAGCGATCAATGCTCCCATATCAAGTGAATAAACCACTTTCGACTTCAAGTTTTCCGGGATATCTCCACTTATAATTCGGTGCGCCAAACCTTCAGCTATCGCTGTTTTTCCAACGCCTGGTTCACCAATTAATATTGGATTGTTTTTTGTTCTTCTCGTTAAAATTTGTAAGACTCGTCTGATTTCATCATCTCGACCAATCACAGGATCCAATTTCCCTGACTGAGCCAATTCATTCAGATTTTTTGCAAATTTAGCCAACGACTGATACGTTCCTTCCTGACTCGTTGATGTAACTTTTTGACCTTTTCTCAAGTCCATTATTGCATCCTTTAAATTGGTTTTGTTGATTTTGTTGTCTTTTATTAGTTTCCCAGTAGAATCAGATGCATCAAGCAATGAGAACAAGAGAAGTTCGATGGAAACAAACTCATCTCCAAAATTTTTAAGCTCACTAATTGCGAAATTCAAAACGCGATTACAAACAGGAGAAAGATATACTTGACCACCCGAAACTTTTGGATACGAATCAATTATTCGTTCCAAAGCAGCTTCTAGAATTTTTTGATTTACCGATAACTTATTTAATAGAAACGGTGTTATTTCTTGGTCAACTAAAAAGATGCCTTTTAGTAGATGACCTGTTTCAATACTTTGATTTCCATTTGTTTCTGCTAGTTGCTGGGCCTGTTGAATTGCTTCTTGCGATTTGATTGTAAATTTATTAATATCCATTTTTCGTAAATTTTGATAACGAATTTCAAATTATAAACCAATGTAATTTTTGAATTTAATAAATGTCAGTTTGTCTATTTCAGTCAAGTGAATATGTCAAAATGACTTATTTGGATTTATTTTTAATAAATCGTAACCTTCGAATGTTGCTTATCGTTTAATTCAGAAAATGCATTTGTTCAGAGTAAATATTTTTCTTGTGCTATTTTTCCTGATTTCAGGGAAATTGAATGCTAATATTGAATTGAGTAAACAAGAATATCGATTGAAATTTGAACAAATCGCTTTGAATCATCAATTTGAATATAAAATTCCGGCTAGCATTACCCTGGCTCAAGGAATTTTAGAGTCGAATAGTGGGAATTCAGCTCTAGCTATGAAAGCAAACAATCATTTTGGAATTAAGTGTCACGCCAATTGGAATGGTGAAAAGATTTATATGGATGATGACGCTGCCAATGAGTGTTTTCGTTCGTATTCATCAGCAGAGGAATCTTACCAAGATCACAGCGAATTCCTAAAAAATGGAAAACGCTATCAATTTTTATTTTCTTATTCTGTTGACGACTATAAAAATTGGGCTTATGGACTGAAAAAAGCTGGGTATGCCACAAACCCTGAATATGCGGAACTTCTTATCAAAATCATTGAAGAACTTAATTTAAATAAGTCAGGAGATTCAAAAAAGCTTGTTAGTTCTAACAAACCTAATCTTTCTATCGAAATTCAAAATCATTCAAATGACGTCAATTTCATTGTTGTAAAACAAGGCGATTCTTTTTACCAAATTGCTCATAAAGCGGGTTTGACTTTAAGACAGCTTCATAAATACAATGATTTCGACCGTAAAAAAGAGACGTTGAAGGTAGGAGATATTGTGTATCTTGAACCCAAAAGAAATCGTTCTAAATCGAAAAAAGAAATAATTCTAGAGAAACCAATGACACTTCGTGAGGTGTCGCAACAAGAGGCAATCCGCCTTAAACCACTGATGAGAAAGAATCAAAGTTCTTCTCCTGACGAACAACTACCAAAAGGAGAAAAGGTATTCCTTCGTTAATTTTCGAATTACGTTGGAATTGTTTGTTGTTGTTTGTTTAAATGAAAGTCCCGCGAGTCGGGACTTTTTATTTTTAATGGGATTTACAATTCATCATCTCATCCATCCACTTTTTTGCTTCAGTTTCATTCAACTTGTCCAAATGTTTGTCGCAAGCCTCATCAAATTCAACATCAAAACCATTATTAATCTTTCGCAGATTTTCAGCACAAGCACAGGGAGAAACTTCATTTTTACAACCATAAAATGAAAGGCAAATGAGAGCAGAAATAAAAAAATACATTTTCACGGGTCAAAATTAAATGATATCACATTTGAATTAAATATGATTTGCTAAATTTATACACCTTATTTTGATGGCTAAAAACTTTATTCTTGTTTTCATTTTATTTGTTTCAAGCTTTACGTTTGCTCACACCTATTATTTCGCATTTGCAGAAGTCGAATACAATGAAATGAATAAATCACTTGAGGCAACAATTATTGCTTCGGCACATGATGTTGAATCTGTTTTAAGAGAAAATGATGTCATTTCAAAATCATTGGACTACACCAAAAAAAATAAAAAAGAGTATTATGCCACAAATGATTTCTTAAATAAGCACTTTTCCGTTTATACAGGAGATTCGCTGTCTTTTTTGACATTGGATTCTTCT
>JBEIKF010000003.1:0-19080 GCA_040379905.1 Crocinitomicaceae bacterium | reverse complement strand
CGGGACATTCAATTGTTCACCGCAATTGCAAGCAGGTTTACAAACATCCCATTCTTCGTAATTCATTGCAGTATATTCGTTGAATTTCTTTAATCGAATGGGGTAGAGGTGACATGAAATCGGTTTGTTGAAGTCAATTTTATTTTCGCGATACGCTTTTTCAATCGAACATTTCGCGATTCCTTTTTCGTCTTTGTAAACGAAGGCACAATCTCGACCATTTAATAGAGTGGTAACAGGTTCTTGTTCCTCATCCAAATAGCTGACACCATTTTTTTCAACTTCAGAAATTCCGGATTCCGTCATAAAGGGTTTGATCTTCTCAAGATTGTTCTGAATTAATTCGACTTCTTCGGAAGTTAAAGGCGCACCATTGTCTCCTTCGACGCAACAAGCTCCTTTGCAAGCGTTCAGGTCACAGACGAATTTTTGACTAAAAATCTCAGTAGATATAATTTTGTCTTCTATTTCAACAAGCATAAGCAAAGTTAAGTTAAAAAATTGCGAAATAATTTTGTCAGTTTAAATATTCACACTACTTTTGTATCAGAAATTTAGATAAAGAAACGAGAGGGGACGAAAGTCCCCTCTTTTATTCTAGAGATGATTAGTAAAGAAACGATATCAAAATTAGCTGAAGAGCGCATGACGGAATTGAATAATGGCTTGTACATTGTTGAGCTCTCGATTTCTGCTTCAAACGTAATTCATTTGGAGCTTGACAAGATGAAAGGTGGCGTTACGGTTGATGATTGTGTTTCTGTATCTCGTAACATCGAGCATAACCTAGATCGTGAAAAGGAGGATTTTGAATTGCATGTTTCCTCTGCGGGATTGGATAAGCCGTTGAGACATATTAATCAGTTTGTTAAAAATATTGGAAGAAACTTAAGTGTGGTTTTAAAGTCAGGGAGTAAAGTTCAAGGTGAAATCATTAAAGTGATGGATGAGAAACTAATCCTTGAAAGTAAAACCATGCAAAAATTGGATGTTAAAAAAAGAAAGGAATTGGTGACCGAATACCACGAGTTGCCATTTAATGATGTAAAAGAAGCAAAAATCGTCGTATCTTTTAAATGATAAAATATGAATAGCTTAGAATTAGTAGACTCGTTTTCGGAGTTTAAGGAATTAAAGAACATTGACAAACAAACCATGCAGCATGTCTTGGAAGATGTGTTTCGTGCTATGTTTAAAAAGAAGTTTAATACGGATGAACACATCGACATCATCGTAAACATTGATAAAGGTGATGTTCAGATTTTCTTGAATAAAGAAATCGTTGATGATGGTGAAGTGGAAGACTCAAATACAGAGATTGCTTATTCAGATGCTATTAAAATTGAGCCAGACTTTGAAATTGGAGAGGAAGTAACGGAAGAATTTAAATTTGCTGATTTCGGTAGAAGAAATATTCTTTCCTTACGTCAAAATTTGATTTCTCGAATTTTAGAGCTTGAAAAAGATCATTTGTATAAAAAATACAAAGAGCGTGTTGGCGAAATCGTTACAGGCGAAGTTTATCAGGTTTGGAAAAAAGAAATCTTGGTTATGGATGATGATGGAAACGAATTGATTCTTCCAAAATCAGAGCAAATCCCTGCGGATTTCTTCAAGAAAGGAGAAGCTGTTCGCGCAGTTGTTTCGAAAGTTGACATGCGAAATAGCACTCCTGTTATTATTTTATCAAGAACTGCTCCTGAATTCTTGGAAAGACTATTCGAATTGGAAGTTCCTGAAGTATTTGACGGCCTTATCACAATTAAGAAAATCGTTCGTGAACCAGGAGAAAGAGCGAAAGTTGCAGTTGAATCGTATGATGATCGAATTGATCCAGTTGGAGCTTGTGTTGGTATGAAAGGATCACGTATACATGGAATCGTGCGTGAATTGCGCAATGAAAACATCGATGTAATTAACTACACAACAAATAACCAACTATTGATTCAGCGATCTTTATCGCCTGCTAAAGTATCTTCAATGGAAATTTTAGAAGAAGAAAGTCGCGTGAAAGTTTTCTTGAAACCGGATCAAGTTTCGTTGGCTATCGGTAAAGGAGGTAATAATATCAAATTAGCAGGTAAATTGTGTGGTTACGAAATTGACGTATACAGAGATGGCGAAGTTGATATTGAAGACGTTGACTTAGAAGAGTTCGCAGATGAAATTGACAGCTGGATTATTGATGAATTGAAAGCAATTGGTTGCGATACAGCCAAATCTGTATTGGAAATCAGCGTCGATGATCTTGTTCAGCGAACAGATTTAGAAAAAGAAACGATTGAAGAAGTATTCAAAATTTTAAGAGCTGAATTTGAATAAGTAAGTAAATCGGAATAATTAGTAAAAAATAAATATGGCGGGTAAACCAATTCGACTAGGTAAAGCGGCTGGGGAATTAAATGTTGGGATTCAAACATTAATTGATTTTCTTCAGTCTAAAGGAATTAAAATTGATACCAATCCAAATACACGTTTGGAACCGGAGCACTTTGATTTGCTGTGTCAAGAATTTGCCGCGGATCAAAATTTAAAAGAACAATCTAAATCGGCTGCGCGTAGAGAGCGACGAGAAAGTATTTCGCTTAAGGATAAGCCAGAGGAAACTTCAACTGTTGAAACTGAGGAAGAAGAAGATGATGTTACAATTAACATCGAAGAAATAAAGCACCAAGTTTTCACGGAAACCCCGAAAGAGGAAACTCCTAAAACGCCTGAATCTTCATCAGATTCAACTGATATTAAAGTTCAAGTAGTTGGTAAAATCGACTTAAGTTCAATAAACCAAAAAACTCGACCCGACAAGAAAAAACCAGAGCCAGTTCAACCTGAAGTCATAAAGGAAGAAGTTAAAATAGAAGAAAAAGCACCGGAAAAGGAAGCTGAACCTGAGATTGAAACAATACGATTCGAGCGACAAGTTCTATCTGGCCCAACGGTTTTGGGAAAAATTGAGTTGCCCGTTGAAAAACCAAAAACACCTTCAACTCCTGCATCCAAAGCTGATAGTGCGGATTCGAAACGCAAACGTAAGCGTATTAAAAAGGTGGAAATAAATCCAGGTTCAACAGCTGCCAAACCGGGTGGTCAAGGAAAGTTTACTCCTGGACAGAAATTTGAAAAGAAAGAAATTTCAGAGCAAGATATTCAGAAAGAAATTAAAGAGACGTTAGCAAGACTTTCAAATCAGGGAGGGAAATCAAAAGCTTCCAAGAATAGAAGATCTAAACGTGATTTGGTTGCCCAACGCCGTCAAGAAGAGATTGAACAGGCTGAATTAGACGAAAAAATCTTGAAATTAACGGAGTTCGTTACTGTTTCCGAGTTAGCGTCAATGATGAACGTTCAGCCTACTCAGGTTATTTCGGTTTGTATGTCTCTTGGAATCTTTGCTTCAATCAATCAACGTTTGGATGCGGAAACCATTCAAATTGTCGCTGATGAATTTGGTTACGAAACGGAATTTGTTAGTGCTGAAGTTCAAGAAGCAATCCAAGTAGTTGAGGATAAAGAAGAAGACCTCGTAGATCGACCACCAATTATTACAGTAATGGGTCACGTTGACCACGGTAAGACTTCTTTGCTTGATAAAATCCGAAACGCTAATGTAACCGAAGGCGAAGCTGGTGGAATCACACAACATATTGGAGCCTACTCAGTTACATTGAAGGATGGACGAAAAATGACATTCTTAGATACTCCTGGTCACGAAGCGTTTACAGCAATGCGTGCTCGAGGAGCTCAAGTTACCGACGTTGCGATCATTATTGTTGCGGCGGATGACGATGTAATGCCACAAACCAAAGAAGCTATTTCTCACGCGCAAGCGGCGAATGTGCCTATGATTTTTGCCATCAATAAAATTGATAAACCGGGAGCTAACACGGATAGGATTCGCGAACAATTATCAGTCATGAATATTTTGGTTGAGGATTGGGGTGGTAAATATCAATGCCAGGAAATCTCAGCAAAACAAAATCTAAATATCGATTTATTACTTGACAAGGTTTTACTGGAAGCCGAAATGCTTAACCTTAGAGCAAATCCAAATAAGAATGCAATTGGAACTGTAATTGAATCCTCTCTTGATAAAGGAAAGGGATATGTTACCAATATGCTTGTTGAATCAGGAACGATGCGCGTCGGTGATGTAATTCTTGTTGGACGATACTTTGGACGTGTTCGTGCAATGCACGATGAACATGGTAAAAACTTGAAGGAAGCTGGCCCCGCTCAACCTGTCTCAGTATTGGGAATCGGTGGTGCTCCGAGTGCAGGTGATAAATTCCACGTTCTTGATGATGAAAAAGAAGCAAAATCAATTGCGCAAAAACGTGAGCAACTTTACCGAGAACAAGGCTTACGAACAACGAAACATATCACACTTGATGAAATCGGTCGTCGATTGGCGATTGGTGATTTCAAGGAATTGAACATTATTGTTAAAGGAGACGTGGATGGTTCAATTGAAGCTCTATCTGATGCGTTGTTGAACTTGAGCACACCGGAAATTCAAATCAATATCATTCACAAAGGAGTTGGAGCAATTTCTGAAGCTGATGTAAACTTGGCTTCTGCTTCCGATGCGATTATTATTGGATTCCAAGTGCGACCATCCGTAAGTGCGAGAAAACTTGCTGAAAATGAGCAAATTGATATCCGATTATATTCAGTAATCTACAAGGCTATTGAAGAAATTAAGGCCGCGATGGAAGGAATGTTGTCACCGGATATCGAGGAGAAAGTTCTTGGTTCAGCCGAAATACGTGAAACGTTCGACATTACGAAAGTTGGTACAATCGCAGGTTGCTACGTACTTGACGGAATTATCAAACGAACTTCCAAAGTGCGCGTAATCCGCGATGGAATCGTTGTTCATACAGGAGTACTTGGTTCTTTGAAACGCTTTAAAGACGATGTAAAAGAGGTGAAAAACAATTACGAGTGCGGATTGAACATCGATAAATTTGATGATATTCATATTGGTGATATTATTGAAGCGTTTGAAGAGGTTGAGGTTGCGAGAAAGTTATAAAGCGTTAATTTCGGATAATTATAGAAGTTATCGGTTTATTTTCTTTAATTTTGAATTTGAAATTAATTAATTCATCCTTATGATACTTTTCAGTGGACTAATATTAGCAGGCATCGGACCTACAGAGATTATTTTAATTTTGGTTATCGTTTTACTTTTCTTTGGAGGTAAAAAAATCCCAGAATTAATGAAAGGTTTGGGTCAAGGAATGAAAGAATTCAAGGATGCTTCCAAAGGCGAAGACAAGAAAACTACAACGTCAACCGAGGTTAAGCCGGAGGATAAATAAAATTCCATGTATCGTTCGATAAGTCAAATCAAGGAAGCCCTGCTATCCGGTAAAACCGTTTTGGAAATAACCCAAAGCTATTTGATGCTTATTGAGCAAAACTCACATCTCAATGCCTTTTTGGAAGTATTCGAAAAGTCAGCACTTGAAAGCGCTCAAACTGTCGATCAAAAATTAAAAGAAGGAAAAGCAGGGAAATTAGCCGGCGTTGTCATTGGAATCAAAGACAACATCTGTTACAAAAATCACCGTGTTTCTGCTGCATCGAAAATTTTAGAAGGATTCGAATCGATTTATACAGCCACCGCATTGCAGCGATTAATTGATGAAGATGCAATCATAATTGGGCGATTAAACTGTGACGAATTTGCTATGGGAAGCTCCAATGAAAATTCTGCATTCGGCCCCGTAGAAAATAATCTCAAGAAAAATTATGTCCCAGGAGGATCATCAGGTGGCTCGGCTGTTGCGGTTTCCGCTGGACTTTGTACTGTTTCACTAGGTAGTGACACAGGCGGATCTGTCCGTCAACCAGCATCTTGGACTGGAACCTATGGTCTAAAGCCGACATATGGAAGAATCAGTAGATATGGTCTAATTGCATACGCTTCATCTTTTGATCAGATTGGAACGTTTACCAATAACCTAGAAGATACACGTCTTTTACTTTCAATAATGGCCGGTAAAGATGAATTTGATTCAACATCCTCTTCCATACCCTTGAAAGAAAATGTGCCAGTTTCTGAGAAACTAAGAATAGGAATTATTAGTGAATGTTTGAATCATCCAGGTTTGGATAAAGAGGTAAAATCATTTTTGGACCAGAAAATAAACGCTTTAAAATCAGCCGGACACGAAGTTGAAGAATTATCTTTTCCATTTTTGGATTATTTGGTTCCAGCATATTATGTTTTGACTACCGCTGAAGCCTCATCGAATCTAGCTAGATTTGATGGTGTTCACTATGGATATAGAAGCACAAATGCAGTTGGAGTAGAACAGACCTATATCAATTCGAGATCTGAAGGATTCGGAGTGGAAGTAAAAAGAAGAATAATGGCCGGAACATTCGTTCTTTCCCATGAGTTTTATGATGCATATTATACGAAAGCACAAAAAGTTCGTAGAATTTTGAAGGATAAAACGGATGAAATATTCAGTAAGGTAGACTTTCTTTTGATACCAACAACACCTTCTACTGCTTTTGAAATGAATGCAATTAAAGATAACATTCAAATGTATTTGCAAGATATTTTTACTGTTCACGCAAATCTGACCGGAAATCCGGCAATGAGCATTCCCTTGGGAAATCATTCGAATGGATTGCCATTTGGAGTTCAAATTATGTCCGATCGTTTTAAAGAAGCTGAACTTTTTGAATATGCTGAGATTCTTGAAAAAATATAAGCGATTTAATTATCTGGTTTTCTTTTCGTTTTTACTAATAAACGTTTCATTTAGTCAACAATCGACTAGAAATACCAAGCCGAGCGATTCCTTAAATTCAGAGGCGTTTATCAATACTATACAGCAAACCCTTCAATTGTTTTACGCTGATTACATTAATGACACCAAATATGATTCGATAATCAATTCATTGAATTATGAACCGGGAGAGATTCCAAATTTTACAAATGAAGAAATCTGCGAGCGATTACAAAAAATGAATGAAATGACTCCATTTCATTTGGATTGTAATGCTGCGACCATCTCAACCATTCGTTTTTTTGCACGAGAAAGAAGAGGTTTCATTCGAATTGCGATGGGCCGTTCAGCGCTCTATTTCGACATGTACAAAGAAAAAATGACCGAGTATGGAATTCCAATTGAACTTCGATTTTTATCGGTAATAGAAAGTGGATTAAGACCACAAGTTAAATCGAAGGCAGGAGCATTAGGTCTTTGGCAATTTATGTATAAAACCGGTTTGTATTTTGGTCTAGAGGAAAATTCATACATAGATGAACGAATGGATCCTGAAAAATCAACAGATGCAGCTTGCCGCTACCTCAAACAATTATATGGCATATATGGTGATTGGAACCTTGCCTTAGCTGCTTATAATGCAGGGCCGGGAAATGTCAATAAAGCGATACGTAAATCGGGAAATAAAAAAACGTATTGGGAGGTTCGGCCCTATCTGCCTTCTGAAACGCAAGGATATGTTCCAAATTTTATTGCAGCGGCTTATATGATGACCTATCACGCGGAGCATAATATTATCCCGATGGAGGCTAAAATTCATAATGCCCAACTCGATACGATGTGTTTGAAAGAAGGCGTACATATGTCTACAATTTCTAAACTTATTGATTGGGAGACGGAAGATATTCAAGCTTTAAATCCTGTATTCAAAACATCATTTATTCCGAAAACAAAACCATCCCGTTGCATCACCGGACCACTTGAAAAAATTAACCTACTCGTAAGTGTACAAGATTCTCTATTTTTCCTTGAAAAGTCGATATTTTCACCAACCAAACCAACACTTCAAATTGAAACACCTGTTGCGCAAGTATTGGATTCTTCTGATACAACTAAAATTGAAAAAGCAGTTCTATCCGATTCGATTTCAAAAAATGACAATTTACAATACCACAAAGTTAAAGCAGGGGATAATCTAAAAAATATTGCTTTGAAATTCAACGTCACCATAGAACAAATCATGGAGTGGAATGCACTTAGAACAGGCAATATTTATGTTGGGCAACGGTTAAAAATTTATTCGGATCAAATTGCAAAACCAAATCAGGTTCAGCCGCCAAAACCTCCCGCTAAAAAATATTATGTTGTACGGAGTGGTGACACGTTTACTCGAGTAGCTCAAAAACACAACTTGACACAAGCTCAATTGCAAAAACTCAATCCTGGTGTCCGAGTTAATCGCATTTCTGTTGGACAACGATTAAGAGTTAAATAAATCACTTTAATGGAATCCTTGTCTGCAGTTATCATTACGTTTAACGAAGAAAAAAATATCGAGCGATGTTTGAAATCGTTGCAAAATGTTGCGGATGAAATTATTGTTGTAGATTCCTTTTCCACAGATCGAACTGAGGCTATTTGTCAAGCGTATAATGTTCAATTTCATAAAATGGAATGGAAGGGATATTCTGAAACAAAAAATAGAGCTCAGTCTTTATCTAGATCTCAATATGTCATTTCGGTTGATGCCGATGAATGCTTGGACGAGCAGTTAATTCAAGAAATTTCTCAATTGAAAAAAAATGGGTTCAACGGAGTATATGAACTGAATCGTTTAACTAATTATTGTGGTTCTTGGATTCATCATGGTGGATGGAATCCGGATTGGAAAATTCGAATCTATCCAAAATCCCGCGTAAAGTGGAATGATGCCATTGTACATGAGGAGTTGTTAGTTCCGAATGATTTGAAAGTGAATCAATTAACCGGAAGACTTCATCATTATTCTTATTTTTCAACGACGCAACATCGGTTAAAAGCCGACCAATATTCCAAGTTAACTGCCATCAAATACGTGGGGCAAGGTAAGAAATGTTATTTCTTCACGCCTTTTTTTAGTGCCATAAGCCGTTTCTTATCCATGTATATTTTAAAATTGGGGTTTTTGGATGGAAAAGCGGGATGGAATATCGCAAGAATTAGCGCTGAATCAAATGCTTTTAAATATCGTGAACTGCGAAGATTAATAAATAAAACTCAATGAATCGAATCATCATTTCAAGAACGGATAGCATTGGTGACGTAGTATTGACGCTTCCTCTATGCGCATGGCTTCGGGAAAAATTCCCTGAGGCAAAGTTGACCTTTCTTGGAAAAAACTATACGAGAGATGTTGTAGCTTGCTTCGACTGCGTGGATGAGTTTATTAGTGTAGAAGAAATTGAGGCGCTTCCCGTCATAAATCGTTTGAATTTTATCAAATCGGATGTATTTATACATGTTTTTCCAAACAAGGAACTCGCTGCGTTGGCAAAGAAAGCAAGGATACCCATACGTATTGGAACGTCACACCGAGTTTATCACTTATTAACTTGCACACATCGCTTGAATTTCAGTCGCAAAAATTCGAATTTACATGAATCACAACTGAATTTTGAACTAGCCAAGCCTTTGGGAATCAAAGAAATTCCTTCATTAGAAGAAATCAATGGTAGCTTGTCTCATTTTAAAATTCCTTCGGTTGATTTACCTGAATTTCTGTCGGAACATGATTTTTCAAATACAGTAATTCTTCATACGAAATCACAAGGAAGTGCGATGGAATGGCCGCTTAAAAACTATATCGAATTGGCTGAACGACTTGTTAAGATGGGAAAAAAGGTCTGTTTAACAGGAACTGAAGCTGAGGGATTGCAATTCCGTTCAGAAGTTCCAAATAATGCAAGCATTATTGATACGACAGGAAGATTAACATTGACTCAACTCATTAAACTATGTGCTTTAACTGAAGGATTGGTTGCGTGTTCAACAGGACCATACCACTTGTCCGCTGTTTTTGGAAAAAAAGCGGTTGGTTTATTTTCTTCCCGTAAACCGATTCATCCCGGTCGCTGGGGGGCTCTAGGCGAAAACTCAGCTGCTTTGGTTTTCGATGAAAATTGTCCGAAATGTAAAAAAGGAAAAAACTGTAATTGCATTGAAAAAATTGAAGTTGATCGTGTTATTAGATTCTTCGAATGATTATAAAATGGCTTAAATCATTAGTTCAGAGTCACCTTTTTCTTACGATTTCTACCTTTTTCTTTTCGATAGGATTATTAAATTGGAATGAGTCCTCCATTCTTTTTTCAGTGGCCTTGTCATTAGCTGTATTTGGGGTGTACAATTTGAATCGATTAAACAAATTAAAAAAGAATCAACTTCCCACCGAAATACGACTTTGGTATGAGAAGTACTCAGTAGTTCTTCACTCTTCAGCCTTCCTTTGTATTTCAATTTCAGCGTTGATTTATTTTTATGTTCTGATACAAATGCCTTTTTCACTATTGATGCTAGGAGTAACGGGATTGATTACAGTACTATACATTTTTACAATAAAACAAGCCAATCTGCGGCAAATTCCAGGAACAAAAGCGTTATGGATTTCAATTGTTTGGACAATTATTGCAGTAGTTATTCCTAAATTGACACAGGATTCATTTAGTTGGTTAGATCTACATTATTTCATACTGTTTTATGCGCTTACGATTCCGGGTGATATGCGTGACATGGAGTTTGATAACCCCAAAATGAAAACGATACCTCAACTAATAGGAAATCGAAAGTCAAAATTTTTGTTTTATTTTCTATTGGTTCTTTTTCTGATGATTAATAATTTAGTGGAAGACAGAAGTCTAATTGAAATCATTCCAGTTTTTCTTTTTAGTTTAATTCTATTTGCAAAACGTTTTTCACTGCGTTATGCACTGATGGATGGTATTCTTTTGATTTTTGGAATATCTAGTATGTTTGAATGGTGAGATTTCATTTTCAAACATACCTAAGACCCGAAATGAACTTTTATCTTTGCACCTTAAACAAAAACAATGGATTACGATTTTAGAGCGATAGAAAATAAATGGAGGAAATTCTGGGCGGAAAACAAAACATTCAAAGTTACAGAAGATCAAAGCAAACCAAAATTCTATGTTTTGGACATGTTTCCTTATCCATCAGGTGCTGGATTACATGTAGGTCACCCACTTGGTTATATCGCTTCCGATATCTATGCCCGCTACAAACGCTTACAGGGATTCAACGTACTTCATCCAATGGGTTATGATTCCTTTGGTTTGCCCGCAGAGCAATACGCGATTCAAACGGGCCAACATCCTGCTATTACTACCGAACAAAATATTGCTCGCTATCGCGATCAAATGGACAAAATCGGATTTTCTTTCGATTGGGATCGGGAAGTAAGAACTTCTTCTCCAAATTATTACAAATGGACACAGTGGATTTTTATTCAGTTATTCAATTCGTGGTATAACCCAAAAACAAATAAAGCTGAGGACATTCAGACGCTTGTCGAAACTTTTGAAAAACAAGGTTCTCAGGGCGTGAATTTGGACATGCTTACTGGCGATATCGAAAAAGATTTAATACCTTTTACAGCCGATGAATGGAATAATTTCAACGAAAAGAAGAAGCTAGAAATTTTAATGAATTTTCGTTTGGCATACCTCGGGGAATCATATGTCAATTGGTGTGCCGCTCTTGGAACAGTTCTCGCAAACGATGAGGTTGTAAACGGGGTTTCAGAACGTGGTGGACATCCTGTGGAACGTAAACTGATGAAGCAATGGAGCATGCGAATTACCGCATATTCACAACGTTTATTGGATGGACTAAACGAAATTGATTGGTCTGAAAGCATCAAAGAAACGCAACGGAATTGGATTGGAAGAAGCGAAGGTGCGTCTATCAACTTCCCCCTTTGGAAGGGGACCGAGGTGGAGGACAGTGAGAATGTCACCCCTCTTAATCTCCCCTCAAGGGGAGAAATTGAGGTTTTCACCACCCGCCCTGACACTGTTTTTGGGGTTTCATTTGTAACGCTAGCACCTGAGCATGAATTGGTTTCAAAAATAACAACGCCAGAGCAAAAAAGCGAGGTTGAAGCTTATGTAGAAAAAGCGAAAAATCGCAGTGAACGTGAACGTCAAGCAGATGTGAATACGATTAGTGGTGTATTTACGGGTTCCTATGTTGAACATCCCTTCACAAAAGAACCTATTCCAATTTGGGTGGGTGATTACGTTCTTGTAGGATATGGAACAGGAGCTGTAATGGCTGTGCCTGCTCACGATGAACGAGATTTTAAATTCGCAAATCACTTTGAAATCCCAATCAGACAAGTAATTTCTCCTACAAACGAATCACACGACATGGAAAAGGCGGCTTGGACGGAGAAAGAAGGAACTTTAATAAATTCAGATTTTTTAATCGGACTTTCTGTGAAACAAGCTATTCCAAGAGCCATTGAAGAAATTGCAAAAAATGGATTTGGAAAAGGCCGCGTTAATTACCGTTTAAGAGATGCTGTTTTTGGGCGTCAACGATATTGGGGTGAGCCCATTCCAATTTATTATCAAGAAGAGACTCCTTTTGCTTTGGAGGAAAGTGAATTGCCTTTAAACCTACCAGAAGTCGATAAATACTTACCAACGGAGGACGGCGAACCACCACTGGCGCGTGCTAACAATTGGAAATACAACGCGGAATTTGAATACGAACTATCAACAATGCCAGGATGGGCAGGAAGCTCGTGGTATTTTCTACGATACTTGGATCCGAACAACGATTCCGAGTTTGTGGGTAAAGACAAGGTTGATTATTGGAAAAACGTAGACTTGTACATTGGCGGTTCCGAGCATGCCACCGGACATTTATTGTACGCCCGCTTTTGGACTAAATTCCTTTTTGATCGTGGATATATTCCATTTGATGAGCCCTTCAAAAAAATGATCAATCAAGGAATGATTTTGGGTCGAAGCAGCTTTGTATATTTGGTAATCGGTGAAAATAAGTTTGTTACTTATTCGCTTAAGGACAGCTACGTTTGCGCTCCAATTCACGTCGATATTTCAATGGTTGACAGTGATAAGTTGGATATCGAAGCTTTTCGTAAATGGAGACTAGAATACGCGAATGCTGAATTTGTTTGCGAAGAGGATGGGACCTATTTATGTGGATACGAAGTCGAGAAAATGTCGAAGTCCAAATACAATGTTCAAACTCCCGATGAGTTGGTTGAGAAATTTGGTGCGGATACCTTGCGCATGTATGAAATGTTTTTGGGACCTTTAGAGCAAACAAAGCCTTGGGATACAAAAGGAATCAATGGTGTTTATAATTTCTTGCGCAAATTATGGCGTTTGTTCCACGATGCGGATGGAAATGTTGTTTTAACTGAAAATGAACCATTAAAAGAATCATTAAAGACTTTACACAAAACCATCAAGAGAATGACAGATGATTTGGATCGTTTCTCCTTCAATACGGGTGTTTCCAATTTTATGATATGTGTGAATGAACTTACAGATCAAAAATGCAACAACAAGTTAATTTTAAGGGACTTGGTTATAATGCTTTCACCTTATGCTCCGCACATTTCAGAAGAACTATGGGTTCGTTTGGGGAATGATGCAGGAACCATATCTCAAGCCAAATTTCCCGCTTTCAATGAAGCATTTTTAGTGGAATCTGCTTTTGATTATCCCGTATCATTCAATGGAAAAATGCGATTTAAAGTCAATTTAAGTTTGAGTATGACTTCTAAAGAAATTGAAGATTATATTTTGACTTTAGATGAATCCCATAAATGGTTGGAAGGAAAATCCCCGAAGAAAGTGATTATTGTTCCTGGGAAAATTGTGAATGTGGTAGTATAGTTAATTGGATTAACAATAACTACATGAAATTGTATACCTTTGCCAACCTTAAATTTGGAAAATGAATTTAAAATTTACATCAATCAAATTAAGATCACTATTGTCTCTGGTGATTTTACTAATATCTGAAATTATCTTTGCTCAAACACCAATTGCAACATTTGGAACTATTCCTGCAACGTCTGGTGGTTCTGTAACCGTTTGCCAAGGCCAAACAATAACATACATTAATTCATCCTCGAATACCAATCCTGGTGCTACCTATCAATGGAGTTTCGGAACTGGTGCTAATCCCACTAGTGCAACGGGAGTCGGGCCACACATTGTAACGTACAATACGGTTACGTCAACAGGTGCGTCATTGACGGTTACTAACCCAAATGGAAATTTCGATGTTGAACCAATTTCAATAGTTGTAAACGTTTCTCCGACGTCGAATTTGACTCTTTTGAATTCTGGAGCAGGCTTTGGAACATCAACGGCCGGAGGACTGACTTTGTTCAGAAATTGTACTTCCTCGACCTCTACGACCTTTAATTTCGGTCTAACAGCTTATGCACTCGGTACCACTCAGACATTTAGTTGGGGAGATGGAACTCCTAATTCAACGCAAGTTGACTTGGTTGGTAACCAGATTTCACACGACTATGGTTTAGGACAATTCAATTTAACGCATACTGTTCTTTTGCCAAATGGTTGTCAAGTTGTAAAACAATATACCGTTTTCAATGGGCAAGCCCCCGTTATTACTGTATCTGGTTCTGGACAAAACACGTGTTTGCCTTCTCCTTATGAATTAGATATTTTATCGAACAATGTTCCTGGAACAAACTATAATGTTTCTTTTACTGATGGCAGTCCATCCTCTATTTTTACAACGGTAAATGACACTACAATTGCACACATTTTTAATACTTCCTCTTGTGGTCAAACTTATCCCGTAGGCCCCGTAACAATAGACAATGCGTTTCAAGCTACCATAGTTGCTCAAAATGCCTGTGGAACAACTTTTGCAACCGTTGGGCCTATCACTATTTCAACAGGAACAGATGCTCAATTTACGTATTCGCCCGCATCTCCAATATGTCAAGGTGAACCAGTAACATTTACCAACCAATCAACTGGGGGTGAAAATGTCGATCAAGACGGATGTTCTAATAATTATGCATATTTCTGGTCAGTTGAAGAACCAGCAGGTTGGAATGTATCTAATGGAACGCTGGGTTCAGATAACGGTTTTGTTGGATCAACTTACGATTACACGCTTTGGGATACTCCATCTTCAGATTCGGTTGAAATTACTTTCGACGTACCTGGAACATATCATGTTTGGTTGTATGCCGCAAATGGTTGTGGAATTGATTCGATAATGCAAGAAGTCGTTATTAACCCAACCGCAATTGTTAATATTAATCCAATTAATCCTGTTATTTGCTCTGGCGAATTTTCGGATTCAATCTTCATGGTTTCGACAATTCCAGGATATCTTATTAATTGGCAAATCGAGGATACTATTAATGTTGTAGGTTGGACAACAATGAGTGGATCTGGAACATCTGCAGATACCATTTTGCCTGTTTTTCTTACGAATCCAACAAATGATATTGGTTTTATTGTCATCAGCGCGACGGTCGGTTGTACGGATGTTCCCCCTACAATAGATACGATTTTTGTTAATCCTTTGGGTTCAATACAGGTTACCCCATTGCAAGATTATTTATGTAGCAATGAATCAACAGATATTGACATTACCAGTAATTTATCTGAGGCAACATTTTCATGGACAGCGGATTTTCCATCTACCATAACAGGAGCATCGAATGGCGGAGGAGATAATATTACACAAACCTTGTTTAATTCAGGAAACACAATTGACACCGTATTCTATACAATTTACATTGGAAATGTATTGTGTCCTGATGATTCGATTGTTGTCCCAGTCGCCGTTCAGCCAGGTATTTCGCTTAATCAAAATAATGATACTGTTGTATGTTCTGGATCTACAATCAATCCAGCGGATTACGTTTCCACGCCTACTGGAGCATCTTACACGTGGGAAAATTCCAATACATCAATTGGCCTAGGAGCATCTGGTTCAGGGCAAGTTCCAACTTGGATAGTTCCAAGCAACACGACTGGAAACCCAATTTCAGGTACTATTACAGTAACGGCAACCTTGGACCCGAGTTGTCCTGGGACTGAAACCGATTTTGTAGTGACCGTTCAACCAACTGGAAATATCGATGTCTCAAACTTAGACACGCTGATTTGTAGCGGTGAGTCTCCTGAAATTTCTGTTGAAAGTAGTGTGAGTTCAGCTACAATAACTTGGTCACAGGTATCACCTACGAGTATTGGTGGCGCTACAAATGGAGGTGGAAATCCTGGTTCAATCGATGATGAATTAGTTAACGATGGTTCAACTTCAAGCATTGATACTGTGTTTTATACTATTTCTATTTCCAACGTATTATGCCCCGACCCCAATGTTACTGTCGCTGTCGCTGTTCAACCGCAAATCACTTTGAATGACGTGCCGAATATCTTGGTTTGCCCAGGTCAATCTATAAATCCAGCTGATTTTGTTACTACACCTGCTGGTGGAACGTTTTCTTGGACAAATGACAACACATCAATAGGAATTGCTGCTTCAGGAACAGGTCAGATTCCAACTTGGACTGCGCCAACAAACAATTCGTCGAATGCGATCACTGGTACCATTACCATTTCTGCTCAATTAAATGGCTGTCCGGGAGTTCAAGATGTATTTATAGTTACAATCAATCCAACACCTGATTATAACTATTCATTAAATCCTGTTTCGGGATTATCTTGTGTTTCGCCTACTGCGGATATCGTTGGAACCGTTGTTCCGGCAGGCTCAACAATTGTTTGGTCTGGGCCTGGAATCGTTGCTGGACAAGGAACAGCTTCGATTACTGTTAATACACCTGGAAATTATTCCATTACAATGACTGATGTTGCTACCGGTTGTGCTTCTACAGAAACAGTTCAGATGGATCCGCCAACGCAAATCAATGTTACTTCTGCATCGGTAACGAACATTTCTTGCTTTGGGGCTTCGAATGGTACAATTTCCATTACCACCGATAATTCAACAGGAGTTTCATATTCTTGGACTCCTAATGTAGGTTCTGCTTCAACGGTTAACAACCTCGCGCCTGGAAATTATACTGTTGAGGTTACCAATGAAGATTTCTGTTCAGCCGATTCAAGCTTTACACTAACAGAGCCTAATCCTATTGTTATCATGATGATCGATAGCGTAGGTTCTGAATGCGGTGAAGAAAATGGATATTTGACCGTTTCTGCATCTGGTGGACAAGGAGGTTTTTCATACGCATGGAACAATGGCACGAATGGACAAACTAACTCAGGTATTGATGCAGGAAACTATACCGTTACGGTTACGGACGCAGGGGGATGTTCTGTAAACGAACTATTCGATTTGGGTTGTACTGAGCTGATTCCTATTGTTGTGCCTCAATTGGTAACGCCTAATAATGATGGAAAAAATGATACTTGGATAATACAAAATATCGAGCAATACCCGGAAATTAAAGTTTGGGTATACAACAGATGGGGGAATCTAGTTTATGAGTCACAGCCTTATCTGAACGATTGGAACGGTTATTATACGGAGGGAGCTAATGTAAATGGTCCTTTGCCTGCCTCAACGTATTTTTACCTCATCGATACAATGAAAAAATCACAAGACCCAATAAAAGGTTATTTAGAAATTCAACCATAAGAAGTAAACAAGATGAAAAATATAATTCTTTTCCTTTTAGGTATTCTTTCGCTTAATGCGAATGCGCAGCAAGATGCTCAGTCGTCTATGTATTTCTTTAATCCGTTGAATTACAATCCTGCATATGCTGGTAGTAGAGGCTCATTGAATGTTACAGGTGTTCACCGTTCGCAGTGGATTGGTTGGGATGGTGCTCCGACGACACAGTTTTTATCAATTCACGCTCCAATTGCACAAAAGCATATTGGTATTGGTGGTAACTTAAGCTATGACAGAATCGGTTCTCGAAGTGGGTTCTCCGCAATGGCAAATTTCGCTTACCATTTACGCTTGAATGCGAAAGACCTGCGTTTATCATTTGGTGCTTCAGCCGGGCTCAATGGCAATCAATATGACTTCAATGGATTGGTTGTAACCGATCCTTCAGATCCCGCTTACATAAATTCCAATCGATCCATGTCGCCTCAATTTGGAACAGGAGCTTATCTTTATAGTAAAAAGGGTTATGTTGGTTTTTCAGTCCCGAGGTTATTACAAAGATCCATCGATGGTAATACAAGTAATTCAATAATTCAAAGACATTATTATCTTGCCGCAGGGTATGTTTATTCTATAAATTCAGTTTTTGATCTGAAACCATCCATTTTAATGAAATATACTAAGAATGCGCCTGTTACGATTGATGCGAATGTCTCAGCACATTTGTACAATAAGTTTTGGGTAGGAGGTATGTTTCGTTTCAAGGAATCGGTCGGATTTAATGCTTCTTACCAAATCAATGATCAATTAATGGTGGGTTATGCATTTGATTTTCCATTCAACAACCTGAGCTACAAAAACTGGGGAAGCCACGAAGTGGTCATATGTGTTGATCTATGGTCGAAAAATAATGCGTTCATAAGTCCCCGTTATTTTTAAATTCAATATAAGTCTCGTTTTATGAAAAAATTATTTTTTCTCTCCATATCTTTAATTTTCTTGACGCAGTCCTTTTCTCAAACATACAAAGAGGAATACGCGACAAAATTGTCAAATGAGCTTCGATTTAATGAGGCTTATCCCGTTTGGTCTGAATTAGCTGAAAAAACATTGAAATCGAAAGAACAAAACTGGAATTACTTAAGAAGGGCAATTGAGGCAGCTTATAAGTCTGAGAAGTATAATGATGCTTTGTTTTGGTCACAAAAACTTGCAGCCAGCAACAAATCAGAAGATGGCGATTGGAATACTTTTTTTAGCCTTTTACAAATCACAAAAAAGCACGCGCGCTTGCCTCAAGCGGTTGATTCGGCATCTCAAAAGTTTCCTAAAAGTTCAATGATTGAATTTTGGAAGAAAAATGTTCCAGTCATTTTAAAGCAACTTACAGAAAATTCTGAGTATACGATTTCTAAGTTTAGACAAATTGATGCAGGTGAAGAATTTTGTGCTGTTCCATACAATGGAGGGTATGTTTTGGTTTCGAATCGCAGAAATACGGGGTTTGTCAATCGAAGCTATCCATGGACTGGGCAATATTTTACGGATTTAATTGCAATCAATGGAACATCTGATATTTCCCAAGATGAGTTATGGAAAGAAATTAAACGTACAAACCCGCACGATGGGCCTATTGCTTTTTCGAGTG
>JBEIKF010000002.1:0-24676 GCA_040379905.1 Crocinitomicaceae bacterium | reverse complement strand
AATTAAAGAAATGAAAGCATCTTTAGTTGTAACAATTCTGCTTGTAATATTGATTATTATTGCACTCGTGTTTATGTTTAGAACGATATTGGAACAGAAGAAACTCTCTGAGATGAAAACCGATTTCATTTCTAACATGACGCATGAGTTTAAAACGCCAATTTCGACTATCGCTTTGGCTTGCGAAGCACTTGGTGACAAAGATATGATTCAAACCAACAGCCAGGGAGAAACAGCTCCATTCGTTAAAATGATTCAGCAGGAGAATAAACGATTGGAATTATTAGTAGAAAGTATTTTGCAAAGCGCAGTAATTGACAAAGGCGAGATCAGAGCAAACATCGAAAAGATAGAAGTGAAAGAACTTATCGAACATTTAATATCAAATGCGCAATTTAGAATTCAAGGATCCAATGGCTCCATAAACTTTGTGTCTGAAGGAAATGAGTTCTATTTGAATGCAGACAAAATGCATGTTACCAATTTAATAGCCAACTTGATTGATAACGCCATTAAATACAGCAAACAAATCCCTGAAATTAACATTTCACTGGTCAAAAACACTAAAACCTTCGTTTTGAGCGTTAGTGATAAAGGAATTGGTATTAAAAAGGAATATCTCCCAAAGATTTTTGATAAACTTTACCGCATCCCGACAGGTAACATACACAATGTCAAAGGTTTCGGGTTAGGACTGAATTACGTAAAATCAATTTGTGAGGAATATGGTTGGAATATTGAGGTAAAAAGTCAATTTGGAGAAGGGTCAACATTTATTGTAACATTTAATACAAAATCAAAATGGAAAAGAAATTAAACATACTATTAGCGGAAGACGATGAAAATCTCGGTCAATTGTTATTTACCTATTTACAAGGAAAAGGATTTTCCGTTAATTTGGCGCGCAACGGAAAATTGGCCTATGAAAAATTCACTGGTACTAAAACAAAATTCGATTTTTTAATTCTAGATGTGATGATGCCTGAAATGGATGGTTTCACATTAGCAAAAGAAATTCGTGAAATCGACAAGCAAGTTCCAGTTTTGTTTTTAACGGCAAAATCGATGAAAGAAGATAAATTACAAGGGTTTGAACTAGGAGCTGACGATTATTTGACCAAACCATTCTCTATGGAAGAGTTGTTAGCTCGAATGAACGCCATTTTAAAACGTGTAGCTCCTGAAGTAAAGAATGTAAAAGAGCAACTTTTCATCGGAAAAATTCCTTACGAACCTGAATTGAGCATTTTGAAACTGACGGAAGGGGATAAAAAGTTGACAACCAAGGAAAATCAGTTGTTAAACCTTTTGATTAAAAATAAAAATGAAGTATTAGATCGAAATGCGACACTTCGTGCTGTTTGGGGCGATGACAATTATTTCAATGGAAGAAGTATGGACGTATACATCGCTAAGCTTCGAAAATTGCTTAAAGAGGATCCAAATATTGAAATCATGAACATACATGGAGTAGGATTTAAGCTTTTGATAAAGGAATAAGGAATTGAATGCAGAAAACGTTTCTTTCTAGCTTACTTATAACGATTTTTTTAAATCTACTTATCAAACCGCTCGCGCTATTTGGAATAGATGCGACTGTTCAAAATAGAGTTGGCCCAGAAGATTACGGACTTTATTTCTCGCTACTCAACTTATCCGTCATTCTAAATATGCTTCTCGATCTTGGAATAAATAATTATACGATAAAAAGTATTGCTCAGAAACCTGAAATTGCAAAACGTTACTTTGGGAAAATTTTCACTTTTCGTTTGATTCTCTTTTTGATTTATTTTTCATCATTAATGTTATTCACTTTTGTTTTAAACTACTCTTCAAAAGCGATTTATCTAATGACTATTTTGGGAATCAACCAGTTTTTTGTGATGTCAACAGCATACTGCAGGAGTCATTTCTCCGGTTTTCATTTTTTTAAACTGGACGCTTTGATTTCAGTTTTGGACCGATTTCTTCTCATTATAATTGGTGGTGTTTTCTTGTTTTCGTCATTTACAAAAATGAAAATTACAATTGAGCTATTTGTTTGGATTCAGTTTTTTTGTTATCTGAGCACTTTTTGTATCGCATTAATTTTACTATTGAAAAATGTTGAAAAACCATATATAAATTGGGACTTGAATTTCAGTTTTTCTTTTATTAAGAAAAGTGTTCCATATGCGGTTCTCGTTGTTCTAATGACACTTTACACACGTATGGACGGCGTTATGCTTGAACGAATTCATCCAAATGGAGCCTATGAATCCGGTATATTCGCACAGGGCTTCAGATTACTCGATGCCTTTTATATGTTCGGGATGATTTTCGCAAGCTTATTGTTCCCAATGTTTTCAAAGCAATTAAAAAGCGACCTAGCTGGAGTAAAACCTCTCTTAAAATCTTCTGGGAATTTATTAATCTCTGGGGCTATTTTAATTGTGCTTGTAACCATATTTAACGCGAATTATCTTTTGGGTTTAATTTATGACAAAGCAAGTGAATCTGTCCCAGCATTCCAATGGTTGATGTTTGGGTTTTTAGCCATGTGTATAAATTTCATTTTTGGAACTCTGTTAACTGCTAATGGCAACTTGCGCATTCTAAACACCTCGGCTGCTTTTGGAATTGCCATCAATGTTGGACTTAATCTTTATTTAATTCCTAAATATGGCGCAGCGGGTTCTGCATTCGCTTCGTTCGTTACCCAAACATTTATCGCATTAATTCAATTAATTTATTGTTTCAAATTATTCAAACTTGCTGTATCTCCCAAAACAATCATGAATTATTCGATTTTTATTACATTTCTCATTCTCGCCTCCAAGTGGCAATCAAGCGGAAATTTCCTAATCTTAACACAACTCCTACTTGGTGTTTCTCTTATGTTCCTTTTATCTTTTATAGATATTAAAAATTTAAAAGATTTGGTATTAAGGAATCCGAATTTCAAATAAATCCTTAGAAAGTTAGTTTTTAGTATAACTTGTAGAAAAACCCTAACTTCGCGTTGAATCTTTTTATGGAAAATAAAGACCTTAATCTTAACGAAGAACGAAATAACCTATTTCAATTCGTCTGGCAAGAAAGAAAGCCCTTAATTTTTTTTACCGGCATTGCATTTGTACTTTCTGTTGTTGTTTCATTATTAATTACACCACTCTATCTTTCAACAGCAATCGTTTTCCCTGCTGCATCTAGTAATGTGTCTTTCTCAGAGCAACGAAATGTGAAAGCCGCCGCAATGGATTTTGGAGAAGAAGAACAGGCTGAACAATTAGTTCAAATCTTACAATCAGCAAGGATCAAAGATAGGCTTGTCGAAAAATACGACTTATTGAAGCATTACGAAATCGAATCAGATGAAACGAATAAAAACTACAAGCTCAATCAAGAGTACAACGATCATTTTTCATTTAGTCGCACCAAATACGGTTCGATTCAAATAGATGTGCTAGATAAAGATCCGAAACTTGCGGCAAAAATGGCAAATGACATCGTTGACCTCATCGATACAGTTAAAAATGAGATGATCAACGAGCGAACCAGACCTGCATTTGAAATCAATAAACGAAAAATGGTTCAGCTTGCACAAGAAAGAGATTCGATCCTCACAATTCTGGATAGTTTGTCAAACTTGGGAGTTGTTTCTACGGACATCCGTTCTAATCTATTTCAAGCTTTGGTAGACTCTAAAAGTCCGGGTGAAAAATCGGAAATTCAGGGTCAAATAGACATGAATAGAAAATACGGTTCAATGTTCGATGCTTTGGAACATCGTCGAAATGAAATGATTATCAAAATAGAAGAATTTCGTGTTTCCTATGAACAAGCCGAATCAGATGCAAATGCTAATTTTACACACAAATTCATCGTGGAAAAAGCAGTTATTGCTGACCGCAAAGAAAAACCGAAACGAATGATTATCGTTCTGGTATCCACTATAAGTGGTTTCATTTTTGGTGTTTTCTTTTTATTAATCAGACAGCGATTAAAAGAACTTAAACTGAATGCATAGTGCGACTGCTGTCTCAAAACCTTGTTTTTGGAATTACGGCTTTTTTATCCGCTAGTTTAATCTCCTACTTTATTTGGTTAGACGAACCCTTATTATCATTATTCCCCATTGGAATGATGCTGATATACTTTGCCATTTATCAAACCGAAAAACTTTTTTTGGCAATTGCATTTTTTACCCCGCTTTCAATCAATATCGAGGAATTCAGCCAAAGTTTTGGCTTATTCCTGCCTACAGAACCACTTTTATTTGGTTCGATGCTGCTTTTATCAGCGATTCAAATTCGAAATCCTTTTATAGATGGACGGATATGGAAACACCCAATTATTATAACTGTCATTATATTTATTTGCTGGATTCTTATTTCGGCAATCACAAGTTCACATGTTCTAGTTTCATTTAAATTTCTATTGGCCAGGTTGTGGTTCTTTATTCCTGTTCTCCTTTTTGGTACTTATTTTTTTCGAAAGGAATCAAATCGAATGAGTTTTTTTTGGTTGTTTGTAATTGGATCTTGCATTACAATCGTTTACACATTGATACATCACGCTCAATATAATTTTGGGGAAAAAGAAGGACATTGGGTAATGACGCCTTTTTTCAAGGATCATACGATTTATGGAGCTATTGTAGCGTTGATATTACCAATTGCTGTTTCGTTATTTTGGTTTAAAAAGCATACGATCCTTATGCAAGTTGTTCTTGTGTTTATCATTACTTTAATTCTCATAGGTTTATATTTCTCCTATACACGTGCGGCTTGGTTAAGCATTATCATTGCGGTTTTTGTTGGTGTAATTGTTCATTATCGCGTGAATTTCAAATTGCTCATGGGAATCGGTTTGGTTAGTTTACTAATTGTGTTATTAAAATGGGATAGCATTGAAATGGAATTGGCTCGTAACAAGAATCAGCACGATACGGAATCATTCAATGAACGATTTCAAAGTGCTGCAAATGTTTCAACAGACGCTTCAAACCTAGAACGAATTAATCGTTGGAGTTGTGCTATTTCTATGTTCAAAGAACGCCCTATATTCGGTTTTGGACCCGGAACTTATGCATTTGAATATGCCCCTTTTCAAGATCCTGAAAATTTGACGATTATTTCCACAAATTTTGGGGACTTAGGTAATGCCCATAGTGAATATTTGGGTGCACTTTCAGAAATGGGGATTTTCGGATTACTTTCGTTACTAGCTGTTGTAATCGCCATCTTCTACTCGGCTGTTACACTCTATCACCAATACGCCATTTCAGATAGAAAAAATAGAACAATCGTCATGGGAATCATCCTTGCTTTAACAACCTATTTTTCCCACGCATTCCTGAATAATTTTCTCGATACAGACAAGGCCGCTGTTCCTATTTGGGGTATGTGCGCGATGTTGATTGTGATGGGATTTGAGGTTAAATCGTCAGCCGTTTCCTCAAAAAAATAAAGGCCCTAAAACGAGTATTTGATTCCTAGGTAATAAGGAAACTACCTCCCAACCCAAAGTTGTGGGTTCAAACACTTTGGAACGCCACTAATAATTTGATGGATTTCAAAATGACAAATTGAAACATTTCCATCTGTCATAAGACTTCCAATAGCTTGTTTCGTACTCACTTTGGAACCAATACTAACGAAGGTTTCTTTCAAATTACTGTATACCGAGCGGTAATTTCCATGTTTAAGAATGACTACTTTTCCAGCACCTGTAATACTAAAGACACTTGTGACTTCTCCTTCGAAAATAGCACGAACATTTGCTCCTTTTGAACATGCATAGTCGACACCATTATTATTGGTATAAACATCAGGTAAGGTTGGGTGTGCATTTCTGCCAAAACTTTCCACAATACTCCCTGACGAAACAGGCGCTGGTAATCGACCTTTATTCGATTCAAAGTTCTTTCCTGCAACTGAACCTTCGGAAGTTTCCACAAAAACTGGTGCTTTCGTTTCTTCAGGTTCTTTTTCGGGAGTTTTTTCAGGTGTTGTAGTGGTAGATGACGTTTTTCCTTTTTCCTTTTCTTTATTTTTTCGAGCTAATTCATCTTGTTCTTTTTTCTTTTTAGCGTCGGCCTCCCTTTTCTTTATAGTTTCGGTCTCCTTTCTCGCTCTTTCAGCCTCCTGACGAGCAATATCAGCTCTTATAGCCGCATTTATTTTTTGTTTTAATTCTTCTTTTTTACGCTCATCATCCTTCAATTGTGCATATAATTTTTGTTCTTCCAGTTTGAATTTTTGATAAGTCTTTTCCTTACTAACTTTATCCTTAGCAATTTGTTCACGCTCCAACTTTTTCTCCTCTAACGCCTTAGTTTTCGTTTCTTTTTCCTCCTTTATTTGATTCAATTCTTTATGAATTAAAGAACGATTATGCAAAATTAACGCCATTTGTTTCTTTTGAATGGCAGCTACTTTCCTCAGATACTTTGTACGTTTTGATGCCTCATTATAGTTGTCTGAGGATAATATAAACATTATTTTCCCGTAGTTATTTCGGTGCTTGTATGCGTACAACAACATCGATTTATATTGTTTTTTTAATTGAATCAAACGGGTTTTCAGCTGATTGACTTCCTGTTTTTTTTCAACCATTTTAATTTCAGCCACTCGGACTTGATTATCGAAAACACGCACCAATGATTCGCGGCTTTTGATTTGATTGTCTATTAATTTTATTTCATTCAAGGAAGCTTGACTACTCGACTTCACCTTGTTCAAAAGCACCTTGGTGTTCGAGATTTTCTTCTCCAATTTTTGTTGTTCCTTCTTTAACTTATCGCTACTTGTTTGACCGTTTACAAAACCGAAAAAGAGAAGTAAAACAACTAAATTAATCGCACTTTTCATAATTCTCAGGTATTACAATGATGAGTTCTTGAGGTTCATTTATTTCCACTTTTTCATATTCTAGGCGAACGAAAATCTTGTTTCTTGGTGTGTTAATTTTAATCAATACATTTTCAGGGACTTTTATCCCTTTATCGACTTGAAATGAAAGGTAATCAACGGATATTTCAGTTGTATCACTTGGACTAAATATGGTTGTTTTTTTCAATTCTTTCGCATCGTTAGTTAGGAAATAATTGATGATGATATCATCCTTTGCTTTCCGTTCAAATCGTTTTTTCTCTCGTTTTCGATGGGAAGAAATTTGATAGCGATACGGATCGTTGATGACAAAATATTTCTGATCGACTTTATAATCCAATGGTCTACCAAGAAATAGCTCTTCAATATTATTATAAGTAAAATCAATTCCAAAATTCTCTTTAATATAATTCAATGTTTGGATAACGTAACACTTGTCTTTGCGGTTAACCACTTTAATCGTGTCCTTTGTTATCATTGTTGTAACAATGGGAATTTTGGCATAGGTAATGATAGCATTTACCGCGCTATCAGAAACGATTTTAAGTGATGTTTTGAATGAAATTTCTCGCGTTGTATCTTTATAGTCAACACTCAACTTCGAATAAAACGATTTTGGTTTTATCAAGGCAAGGCTATCCAACGTTTCCACGAGCTCTTTATCTTTTTTCTTGGGTAATTTTTCTTGAGGTAACGTTTCATCTATTGAGGTAACGAACTTTGGTGCACAGGAACCAAGCCACAATAGCCCAAAAATTGTAAATACGAGTTTAATAAATTGGGTCATAATAGGCTTTGTTTTGGATTTTTTTATCCAAGTTGAGATTTGTAGACTTAAGTTCTTTCGCTTTTAACCAATATTCCAATGCTCTATCTTTTTGGCCAAGTTTGATGGCACAATCCCCGAAATGTTCAACAATTACCTTATCATTTGGAGCAATCGCTAGGGCCTGATTAAAATAATCTTGTGCAGCCAAATATTTTCCTTTCAAAAATAAAATCCAGCCTTTTGTATCTAAAAATCGAGCTTGATTTGAAGTAGTAAGCAACACTTCATCAATTAACTTTTCGGCTTTATCTAATTCGTTGGTTTGTAAAGCTAGTCGATAAGCGTAATTGTTTTTTAAGATTAAACTTGTAGGTTGTTTCTCAATCGCTTTCTCGTAAAATATTTTTCCATTTTCGAAGTCCTTAAGTCCGAAATTCGCTTCTCCGATCTGTCCATAAATTTCGGCTTCCAACGCTGCATCATTAAGAAGTAAGTTAAGGGATTCCTTTAACTTGATAATCGCCTCATTGTATTGCTTTTTCTGATTTTTAGCAACACCACTAAAAAAATAAGGAATGGGTTGAACCGGAAAAAGTTCGATGCATTTATCACTATCCACATTCAATGAATCAAACCATTGATTTTGATATTCCAACACTAAAATTTGATTCCATATTGGAAATAAATTTGGATTAAACTCAACCGCCTTTTTGTAGGATTTTGTGGCCTCTTCGAACTTATTGACTTTGAAAAAATAATCTCCTCGAATCGAATGCGCTTTTGCTTCTTTGGGATAGCGACTTACCATATATTCTACCAAGGACTCCATATCAGGATCACTCGTTTTGAAATTCTGAATGCTAATCAAAATCTCCATTTTTTGATCCAAGGAAGCGCCCTCTTTTTTAACCGCTAGTTTCAGATTTTTTAGTCCGATTTGTTCTTGACCTATTTGCATCTGCATATCCCCAAGCATATACAACGCAAGACCGTTTTCAGGATCAGCACTAACAAGTTCTTCAAGCATTTTCATTCCTGAATCGTACTGCTTTTTCTGAATATAATAGTCGACCAAATTGGCGATGATATTTGGTTCATTCGGATACTTTTTTTTCGCCTCAAGTAATCCATCCACAGCGGCTTTGTCTTGTCCTGAACTCAGTAAAAGATGGTAACGTTTAATTTCAATTTCAGAATTTCCACCAAGATGCTTTTCAAGATTAGATAAGGTTTGTAATGCTTTATCCTTTTTACCAGCTTTCACCCAATTTTCAAACGAACCGTAATAGTACTCGGGGTTTTGCAAATTAATTTTGGATAGCTTATCAAAGATCAACGCTGCTTGCTCGAATTCCTTCAATTCTTGATGCATAAAAGCCAACTCATACTGATAATACAAATTGTTAGGGTCCGATTCCGATGCTAGTTTGGTATGCTTTGCTGCGCTCTGCAAATCATTTTTCATCAAAAATAGCTGTGCAAGAGCGAAATTTGCAGCATCGTCCGTTGGGTCATCTTTCAAGCATAAATTAAACTTGTCAATTGCCGGATCGACGTCAAAATTTAGTTTCAATCGAACCCCCTCATGAAAGTTCTTTATAAAAGAAGAAGAATGCACTACTTTTTTCTCCATCGCTGTTCGACAAGCAAAGAGAAACAGGGTTGTAATAAAAAAAATAAAAATGGCTTTCAATTTCATTAACTGATGGTTGTAAAATCGCCAAGACTTAAATCCAAGGTTTGTCCGTTGTATACAACTTTCGAGCCAATCATCGAATCCGCTATAACCACATTTTTCAGAATTGTTTCCTGTTGAATAATGGAATTACTAATGTTGCAATTAACAACTTCAGTTCCGCTTCCAAGCGAAACATGGGGGCCGATAACTGAATTGCTTATTTTTACGTTTCTCCCAACAAAACAAGGTGGAATGATTACACTATTTTCAATTTCAACAGACTCATGAACCAATTGCTTTTGTGCTTCCCAATCGAATTCAAGCACTCGCTGATTCGTATGAACAGTAACCTCTTTGTTACCGCAATCCAACCATTCGTTCACTTCACCCGGTTTGAAAACGTATCCTGCTTCCGTTAATCGTCGCAAGGCATCTGGCAATTGATATTCACCACCCTTGATGATGTCATTGTTAATCAAATACTCCAATTCTTTGCGTAATTTCTCTCCGTGTTTGAAATAGTAAATTCCAATCATTGCCAGATCCGAAACAAACTCTTTCGGTTTTTCGACGAAATCAATAATCTCGCCTTTTTCATTCATTTTAATCACACCAAAAGCACTTGGATCTTCAATTTGCTTTACCCATAAAATCCCTTCGTCTTCTTGATTTATTTTGAAATTAGCACGAAATAAGGTATCAGCAAATGCCACAACGACTGGTCCACTTAATTTTTCGGCTGCACATAAAACAGCATGAGCTGTTCCTAAAGGGTCCTTTTGATAATGTATTGATCCTTTCGCACCTAATTTTTCGGCAACAGCCAACAATTCATTTTCGACATCTATTCCAAAATCACCAACAACGAAAGCTATTTCTTCAATTTTCTCATCACATACGGCGGCAATGTCTTCTACCAAGCGATGTACAATTGGCTTCCCACCCACCGGAACCAGCGGTTTAGGAACAGTCAATGTATGAGGTCGAAGTCTACTTCCTCTTCCAGCCATAGGTACGATTACTTTCATTTTTGTTTTTTTTAGTTTACACCTGTACTACCAAATCCACCGGAACCACGCTCTGTATCGGAAAGTACGTCTACTTGAATAAATTCTACTTGTTCAACTTTGCAAAATACGAGTTGTGCAATGCGCTCTCCGTCCTGAATTTCAACATCTAAATTGGAGAGGTTAATTAAGATTACTCCAACTTCTCCGCGATAATCGGCATCGATTGTTCCTGGGCTATTCAATACCGTAATTCCTTTTTTTAGCGCTAAACCACTTCGTGGTCGAACCTGACATTCAAGACCATTTTGCATTTCCAAATAAATACCTGTTTTCACCAAGGCTCTTCCGAATGGATGGATTACTATTGGTTCTTCCAAATTCGCGCGAATATCCATACCTGCTGAACCATTCGTTTCATAATGCGGGAGTGGATGTTTCGATTTATTAGTGATTTTAACAGACATTCGTATAAATTGCTAATCAAAATTACTAAATTCAAAAGCGTGTTACTCCTCGCGCTCAAGGATTAATCAACAATATATTTATAATAACTTGGATTTACTTTTTGTTGAAAACTACCCAATTGCGAAAATAAAATTCAATTTTAAAAAGTCTATTTTTGTTTCTATGACACCAAAGGGGAAACTAATAATCATTGGAGGAGCTGTTGATAAAGGCAGTTTTACGGAAAGCAACTTTGAAGATCAGGTTGAAAAAAATTTAAATTTCTTTGAAAAAGGGATTCTTCGAAGAATAATAGACGAATCTAAAAAAGGAACGAATTCTCGTATAGAAATAATTCCAACTGCTTCAAAAATCCCGGATGTTGTTGGTCAAGAATACGCGCGCGCATTTAGTTTTTTAGGTGCGGATAATGTTGGCGTTCTAAAAATAGAAAAGCGCGAGACAGCTCTATCAGATGAGACTTTGGGACGGGTAAATGCTGCAGATGTAATTTTCTTCACTGGTGGTGATCAACTACGATTGACTTCAATTATTGGTGGTACGCCGATCCATGACGCAGTTATAAGAAAATATCATGAAGAGGATTTTATTTATGTAGGGACCTCAGCGGGAGCCCATAGTGCATCTAAAAGCATGATTTATCAAGGGTCAAGTCAGGAAGCTTTACTAAAGGGTGAAATTAAAATCACAAGCGGATTAGGTCTAATTGATTACGTTATCATTGACACTCACTTCGTTCAAAGGGGAAGAATTGGAAGATTATTTCAAGCTGTTGTAAGCAACCCAAAAACTTTGGGAATCGGACTTGGCGAGGATACAGGCTTATTGATTAAAGAAGGGAATGAAATGGAAGCTCTTGGTTCAGGACTTGTTATTTTAGTAGATGGTAGAAATGTTTCGGACACGAACCTTACTGATGTTTCTCTTGGCGAGCCTATTTCCATACAAAATATGGTTGTTCATGTTATGAGTGAAGGTGACCGATACATGCTTAAAGAACACATAATGACTATTCGTAATAAAGTATCCGAAATTTAATACCTGATAAATGAAACTATTGATTCACGGAGGATTTTTCAGCGAATTCTCACAATCAAATGAGACAAAATTGGCAAAACAAGCTGCAATGGAACGAATAGCTAAAAGTTCCTATGAGTTTCTTAAAACTCATACTGCTTTAGAAACAGTTGTATTCGCGGTGGAGCAACTTGAAAACGACCCTTTATTTAATGCCGGAATCGGTTCACAAATACAAAGTGATGGTGTCATTCGTATGAGTGCCTCTTTGATGGATGGAAATACTAAAAAATTCAGTGGTGTTATTAATGTTCAACAGGTGAAAAATCCGATTCGAATAGCCGAAAATTTAATGGGTGTTGATGATCGTGTACTCGGAGGAGAAGGCGCAAATGGCTATGCTGAAAAAAACGGATTCGAGGCATTTTCTGCAGAAATCCCTGAACGAAGAGCTGAATATGAATCGAAACGAGCCTCTCTTAGAACAGGAACTGTTGGTTGTGTAGCTTTGGATAGCAATGGAAAATTGGCTGCCGCTACCTCAACGGGAGGGAAAGGATTTGAAATTCCAGGTCGAATTTCCGATTCAGCTACCGTTGCGGGAAACTATGCAAATGCAGATTGCGCGGTTAGTTGCACGGGAGTTGGCGAGGATATCGTAAGCGGAGCGGTTGCTTCAAAAATTGTAACTCGCGTATCAGATGGTTTTTCAATTGAGAAAGCATTTAATAAAACGTTCGATGAATTGAAAGAATTTGATGGATTCGCCGGAGCAATTGGATTGGATAAAGAAGGAAATGTATTTTGGCAGGAATCTCATCCAAAAATAGTTTTCGCCGCCTATGATGGTGATACCTTCTCAGTTTTCGAATAATTTTCTATTTTCTAATGATATGTTTTAGGGTAGATTCAATCGTTTTATGTTGAAAGTTGAATCCTGCTTTAAGAATTTTTTGATTTGACGCCTTGATTCCTCCAACAAGCATAATTGCGCGTTCTCCAAGAAAAAAATAAAGTAACTTCTCAGGTATATTAGGCATGAAAAAAGGCCTTCGAATTGCACTTGCTAATGCTCGAGAAAATTCCAAATTCGTAGAACAAGCAGCTAATGCGTTATATGAGCCTTCCCATTTATATTGTATCGCCATGGAGAATAAACGACATAGATCATCAAGATGAATCCACGGCATATGCTGTTTTCCAGAACCCAATGCGGAACCAAGACCTAGTTTGAAAGGAAAAATTACCTTTTTCAACATTCCTCCATGCTTAGCAAGAACAACCCCGCTTCGAATTTTAGCTACTGGACAAATGTCTGAAAATTTATCGCTTGCCTCCTCCCATTCCTTTACAAGTTTGGAGAGGAAATCATCACCGAAAGAATCAGACTCAACGTGGACCCTTTCCGATTCAGAGCCATAACAATTAATGCCCGATGCAGAAATGTAATATTCAAGATTAGGCATTTGCGAAGCTAAAATTCTTAAGTAGTTTGTGGTATTTACGCGTGAGTTGATCAACTCTTTTTTTCGAGAATTAGTCCATCTCTTTTCAGCGATATTAGAGCCCAAAAGATTAACAATTACATTAATCTTAGGTAAATTTTTTGAATCGATTGTCTGTAACTCAGGATCCCAATGAATATATCCACTTCTAATTGTTTTTTTTCGAGATAACTTATAGACACGGAATCCGTGCTCTTTTAAAACAAAAGTTAATTTGCGCCCGACAAATCCGGTGCCTCCGGCAATTAACGCAGTTTTATACATCAGTAGGTAGGTTTGGTTTATTTGAATGAAAAGTTAAGGAAAAAGTTCTAATAACGCCCTCTTTTGTTTTGAAATTCAATTTTTTTTATGCATTTTGTTATAAACAGCGTAAAACTACGTTATGTAGTTCGATCCAATAATTTTCATTTAAATTTTATTGCCTTAAAAGGGTAACGACTCTTTTATTGCTTAAAAAGACCGCAAGATATTAAACAATATTTTGTTTCGAATCCACTATGGATTTTAAAATAAGTAACCAATAAACACAAATAAATGAAACAAAAACCAATTAAGCCTATTAAAGGCACCGAGCAAATCTTCAAGATTTCTCAAAAACGAATCGAAACCGGCGAATCGTTAACAAACAAAACCGGTAAGACATACAAGCTTGAAGAGGATCTGGAAACGACGAGAATTAACTACCAGAAAATCATCGACTCACTGCCCGCCCAACCAGGAATACTTATCTTAACCGGCCACTACAAAAACGGAAAACGAACACTTGAAATTATCAAAACCAACGAAAGTATTCGCGCCTCCTTTTCTAGACCACGCCACAAAAATCGATTCCAAAGTTTACTTAACTCCATTAACGAAGACCTATTTGACTACTTACAGATTCAACTTGCTCAGGCAAGTTGAATCTTATAAAAAAATCATAACTACGTTTTTTGACTTAGGCTTCTACCCAATCATCGTTTTCTTTGATAAGATCAACCAAAGCCTGAACAGCCTCGTTTTCTGGAACATTTTTACGAACTACGGTTTTTTCTTTGTACAAGTTGATTTTCCCTGGTCCTGTTCCTACGTATCCATAATCCGCATCAGCCATTTCACCAGGACCATTAACGATACAACCCATAATTCCAATTTTTATTCCTTTCAAATGTGAAGTTCGTTCGCGTATTTTGGCAGTTGTTTCTTGTAAATCGAATAGCGTTCGGCCACATGACGGGCAAGAAATATACTCTGTTTTTGAAATTCGGGTTCGAGTTGCTTGTAAAATCCCAAAGGCAGTTGAATTAACCAATGTTGCAGGTTGTTCCGCTGAAATCCAAAGTCCGTCGCCAAAACCATCAATCAAAACAGATCCTGCATCGCTCGAAACATATAGTTGAAAAGTTTCAGCATCTTTTTCTTTCGAATCCATATGCAAGATTACCGGCAATTCTATTTTTTGCTTAGCGAGTTGAATAAATAGATTTCGAAATAATTGCGTTTTATTTGAGAAATCAGTTGCCAAAACTATAATCAAATTCTTATAGCTTGAAAGTTCAGAAGGAATTGTTGCTTCCGCTTTTAGAAAGCAAAAAGCTTCTTGTTCAAATCCAATTTCATTTAATTTTTCGACTTGTACAAAAGGATAGAACCCTTGTTTTTGGGAATAATTAGCTTTCCAATTGTCGAAGTCACAAATCACGCCGAGCGTACCAGGAACCTCAAAATCCAACTTATTTTGACCGATGTAAACGAAATCCGCGGCTATGTCTTGAATGTTCCATTTATCTAATTGAACTGAATAATTATAACCGAAACCATAGAAGTTTGCGGGGGAAATCTGTTCTTTTCTGGAACAATCAGCTACAACTACCGGTACGTGTTTTCCTCCAATGTTATGAATTTCTGAAGAAGATCTTCTTTGATAAGCATATGGATTATATGGCAATTCAGCTTTAAATTCTGGAAGATCAAAAACATTGGTATGATTAAACTTCTCTGCTAATTTTCGAGCAACAGGAATCTCAAACTCTGGTTCTTCCGTTAATGAGACACGAATCGTATCTCCTAACCCATCTTCGAGTAATGTTCCAATCCCAACTGCTGATTTTATTCTACCATCCTCACCATCACCAGCTTCAGTTACACCAAGATGCAAGGGATAACATTTGCAATTTTTTAACATTTCGGCAGCCAACAAACGATAGGCTTGAACCATCACAAGTGTATTGCTCGCTTTCATGGAAATGACCAATTGATGAAAATCGTTTTTCTCACAAATTCGAATGAATTCCATAGCAGACTCAACCATACCTTCGGGTGTGTCACCGTATCGACTCAAAATTCGATCTGAAAGTGATCCATGGTTTGTCCCAATTCGCATGGCAGTTCCATGTTCCTTGCAAAGTAAAACCAGAGGCGTGAATTTCTCTTCTATTCGTATTAGTTCGGCAAGATAACTTTCATCGGTATATTCTATTTCTTCAAACTTCTTTTTGTCTGCATAGTTTCCAGGATTTACGCGCACTTTTTCAACCAATTTCGCTGCAATTTCAGCCGCGTTTGGGGTAAAATGAATATCAGCAACTAAAGGAGCATCGTATCCCAATTTGTTCAATTCTGCTCGAATTAGTCCAAGATTTTCAGCTTCATTTTTACTTGGTGCAGTTAAACGAACCAACTCGCAACCAGCGTCAATCATGCGAATGGATTGTTCAATGGATTTTTGGGTATCCATTGTATCAGTAGTAGTCATTGACTGCAACCGGATCGGATTTTCTCCGCCCAAATTTAATTTTCCAATTCTTACCTCTAATGTTGGGAAACGTTTTCTACTCAGTAAATCAACGCAATAGGCCATACAACTTTTGATTTTAACAAAAGTAATTAATGTTTGTTCGTGAATACCAATGTCAAAAAAAGATTTGCGTTAGAGGGATTTTAAACAACTGTGAGAAATAAATGAAATATAGTAGGTTAATTTTAAAGAAATTAATCTAATTTTACACAAAAAAAAATTCGGGGTATTTCAATTGGCTGCATCAACTCGAAATCCCCGAATTTTTATTTTCTTTAATCTTCCTTAACTATTTCTAAATCTGCTATGAGGTTAACTTCATCAGATAAACCAGGACCAACTTCACCAATTCCATGATCGGATCTTCTAACCACTCCGGAAATTCTTAGCCCTGCGGCTTGCCCTCCCTTCGTTTTGGCAGTACCTGTATGAATAGCAGTCAATTTTACTTTTTTGGTTACACCCTTCATCGTAAAATCCCCTGTAACTTCGTATTCATTTTCTTTTAGCTTCTTTACAGAGGTGCTTTTAAAAGTCAATGTAGGAAATTTCTCAACATGAAAATAATCTTCACCTCTCAAGTGATCATCACGCATAGAAATGCCTGTATTAATAGATTTTGACTCGGCAGTCATCTCAATTGATGCGTCCGTAAAATCAGAATTAGGTTGAGTTACGGTTACTTGAAATTTACTGAATTCACCATGAACATTCGTAATCCCTCTATGATTAATCGTAAATCCTAATCTCGAATGAGAATCATCCAAAGACCATTTTGAAACTTCGTTTAAAATAAACGCAGAAGCCATAATAAACGTTAACGAGGCAAAAAGTAGTTTTTTCATAAATATTTTTTTACAAATATCATAAAATGATTTATTATTTCTAATTAACCTAAGTTAAGATTACCCATCATTCTTTGGCATAGTTCGAAAAACATGGTCCCAAAAGGTGTTCGAAACCCCATATCTCATGTTAGGATTTTCATAATGGTGTTTTCCATGATGAATCCATAATTTTCGCATAATTCCATTCGAGTATGGTTTTAAATGCACGCTATAATGAATCATTGAATAAACCAAATATCCTAATTCAAATCCAGGAAAAAAATAAAATGCAAACTTATTTATGAAAAGAAAAAAGATTGAAAAAAGGAAAAAAGAAATGACAAGAACCGGAATAGGCGGCATAAAAAGATGATTTGAATCCGTCGGATTTTCGTGGTGATGACCGTGTAAAGCATAATGAATCACTTTTAAAATTCTATTCCTACTACTCCAATGAAAAATAAACCGATGAATGACATACTCGGCTAAAGTCCAACTAAAAATACCTGATATAAATAGAAGAATTCCCACACTAGCACTTAATTCAAAATTCAACAACCCGTAGGTTAAGACTGAACTAATTAATGAAATATGTAAGATGGCTATTATAAAAGGATTGCTCCTTGACAACAGTTCAATAACTCGGTTATCAAACATCACTTTTTGTTTTCGCATTTTTAACTGAATTAAAATGCAATAATAAAGCCCTTAAGCAATTCAATATTTGCGAAAAAAGAGGAATAAATTACAATTTTTGCAAATGAAAAAGTAATATCTAAACAAAAACAACTTAATCAGTTGCCCACAATCTTTGACTCAATCCGCCTGTCAAGCGCCTTGTTTTCAGGCGAGTCATTTGGGTATTTAGGGACATTTTCTCCATACCCTATTGTAGAAATTCTTTTAGGTTCTATTCCCTTTGAAATCATATATCGCTCGATTCTGTTATAATTTTTGGTTATGCTTTTCATCTGCGTCAGAATCAGTATGCCCCGCAATTTCAACTTGAACATTTGGATATTTTTTCAAGAAATCAATAAAACTCTTATCATTTTTCCACTTTAGATTCGCGGCATTATTTTTGTGTGTTGTGTTTCCCATGAATGCACTAATTAAACTTGTCGCCTCTTTGCTAATTTTACTTTCCGTAACAAGTGAAATACCTTATATTGCACTTGAAAAAGCAATGGAATCTAATGATTCCAAATCAATCATCAACCTTGGGAAAGAAAAAGTTTTGCTAAGTATTTTAGGAAAGGAAGGCGCATACACTCAGCCTCAAGCGCAATTAATTTTAAATGAATTTTTCACAAAAAGACCAAAAGGCTCATTTTCATTCATTTTTAAAGGCAAGGAAACATCAGATGGAATTTTTGCTGTTGGGAATTATGTAGTTAGAAACGAGTCATTCAGAACAACCTTTCATTTCAGGACGATAAAATCTGAAACAAGATTGGAGAGCTTAACTATTTCCAATTGATTCTAATCCTTCAACTTGACATATCCACTCAATCCATGCATTCCACCTTCACGGCCAAAACCACTTTCCTTATATCCACCGAATGGAGATGACGGATCAAATTTATTATAAGTGTTTGCCCAAACTACCCCTGCACGAAGTTTTGTAGAAAGATTAAAAATCCTAGAGCCTTTATCTGTCCATACTCCAGCGGCAAGACCAAATGGGGAATTATTCGCCTTTTGAATCACCTCATCCACTGTCCTGAAAGTTTGAATAGTTAAAACCGGTCCAAAAATTTCCTGCTGAGCGATTACATTAGATTGCGCGACATTGGTAAAAATAGTTGGGGGACAATAATATCCTTTTTTGGGTAAATTACATTTTGTTTGATACATTTCGGCACCTTCATTTTTACCTATTTGAATGTATTTGTTTATGGTTTCGAGCTGTTCTTTCGAATTAATGGCACCGATATCTGTGTTTTTATCCAATGGATTCCCAACATATAAACTTTCCATTCGGTGTTTCAATTTACGAATGACTTTATCAGCAACATTTTCTTGAACATACAATCGAGATCCAGCACAACAAACGTGTCCTTGATTAAAGAAAATTCCATTAACAATTCCTTCTACCGCTTGATCTATCGGGGCATCGTCGAAAATGATATTTGCCGACTTCCCACCTAATTCTAATGTTGCCTTTTTATTTGTTCCTGCTATTGCTTTTTGTATGATTTTACCCACTCCTGTTGATCCTGTGAAAGCGATTTTATTGACGCCTGGGTGATTGACTATAGCTTCTCCCGTATCTCCATAACCTGTAACTATATTAACAACGCCTGCTGGCAAGCCCGATTCCTCAATAATTTCAGCAAGTTTCAATGCCGTCAATGGCGTCGTTTCGGCAGGTTTTAATACAACTGTATTTCCTGTAGCAAGAGCTGGAGCGATTTTCCAAGAGGCCATTAAAAGAGGGAAATTCCAAGGAATGATTTGTCCTGCTACACCGAGAGATTCTACTTTGCGGTTTGGAAAGGCATATTCCAATTTATCCGCCCAGCCTGCGTAGTAAAAAAAATGATTGCATGCTAATGGTACATCAATATCCCTTGATTCACGAATCGTTTTACCAGCGTCTAATGTTTCAATTACCGCAAATTCCCGAGCTCGTTCCTGCATTAATCGTGCAATTCGATAAATATATTTTGCTCGTTCCGATGGCAGCATTTTGGACCAAACAGTATCATATGCTTTTCTAGCCGCCTTAATTGCTAAGTCAACATCATCTGCATCTGCATGAGCTACTTCCGCTAATACTTCTTCATTCGCTGGATTTATAGATTTGAAGTATTTACCACTTTTTGGTTTTACCCATTTTCCATCAATGAATAAATCGTATTTTTTCTTTAATTGGACGTGGTTCGTTGACTCCAAAGAAGGAGCATATTCCCATGATTCAGTAATATTTTCTTTTGCCATGTTAATCAATAGTAAAGTAATCGGAAGACTGATAAAGACCTGTTTCCGTTTTTAAAATCTGCATCAGCACATCATTTGCCAAACTGCTTGCTCCAAAGCGAAACCAATGGTTATTTAACCAGGCTTCTCCTAAAATTTCTTTCACCATAACCAAGTTGTGAAGTGCAAGTTTTGACGTTGAAATACCTCCCGCAGGTTTCATCCCAATCATTATTCCTGTTTCATCAAAATAATCACGAATGGCCATCAACATCGTATAGGTAACTTGCATGGTTGCGGCAGGCTGTATTTTTCCAGTAGAAGTTTTGATGAAATCCGCGCCTGCATAAATGGCGATGTCACTAGCTTTTCGGACGTTATCCAACGTTGCGAGTTCACCTGTTTCAAGTATAACTTTTAATCTAGCTTTCCCACAAGCTTCTTTTATGGATGAGATTTCGTCAAAAACATAATTGTATTCACCAGATAGGAATTTTCCCCGTGAAATAACCATGTCAATTTCATCAGCTCCCGCATCGACAGCAAACTTAGTATCTGTAATTTTTATATCCATTGGTGCCTGTCCAGAAGGAAATGCTGTTGAAACAGACGCAATTTTTACCGATGAATTTTTAAGTTCTTTTTTAGCAATTGCAACCATGGATGGATAAACACAAACTGCTGCCACTGTAGGTAATCCCGGATGTAAGTCATGCAAATGCTGGGCCTTGTAACACATTTGTTTAACCTTACCAGGCGTATCCTTTCCTTCCAAAGTGGTTAAATCAATCATATTCAAAACCATTTTTAGGCCTTGAAGCTTTGATTCATTTTTTATACTTCTGGTTTGGAACCTAGACACACGTTCCTCAACGCCAACTTTGTCAATGGACGGAGTAATGGGTATGTTTGAAAATAAAAAGGGTTTCATAGTGATAGTGAAACCCAAATTTAATAAAGAAATTCAAATGGATTCAATTATTCGTCATCATCTTCCTCATCTTCCTCATCAGGTTGGTCGTAGTCATCATCATCGTCTTCATCGTCTTCATCCAACTCATCGTCTTTAATACCTGGCACTTTATCCAAATCATCCTCGAAGTCTTCATCTTCATCTTCGACAACTGGTTTCGCTTTTGGAACAATTTTATTAATTTTTACCAGATAAATTACTTCTTCAGTCTCCCACATTAATGCGTCCAAAATCTCGCCTGTAGGAGTTTTGATGGTCGTTAAATGATTGATGTATCCGTCCGGATAATCCTTTAGAATTTGTTTTTTCTGTTCAATTGTTAGTTTGTCGTAACTGATGATGGCTCTTCTTTTTGACATAATGAATCAAAATTTTTGTGTGGCAAATTTATATTTTTTGTTTTTTCAAAATATTTCAGAAGAAAAAAAAGTAAAAAAAATTTTCAACTTTTTAACGTTCATATTCTTCTTGGACAAATATAAATTGCATTTAATTAAGTAGTCAATTAATTTCAATCGTATTAGAAAAAATCTTAAACCATTTCTTTATTAGCCTTTTAAGCTTCGGTTTTTTGTTTTTTCATAAATTTTTTCAAGCAAGCATTTAAGCTATATCGTTGGGGAAAGGTTAAAAATTCGTCAACGTAATCTAAAAAATAATTAATTTTAACTGTCCTATGACGAAAGTTAAATCTTCATTTTTCTGCCAAAATTGTGGCTATGAATCTTCAAAATTCATGGGGCAATGCCCTTCGTGTCATCAATGGAATTCCTTTGTTGAAGAAATTTCACAAAAGTCAAATAAGAATGTCGTTGCTTTTTCAGCGGATTCAAGAAGTGCTACTCCTCAATTAATTCAAAACGTAACTAAAGAAATTGAAGAACGAATCGTTTCCTCTGACCATGAGTTCAATCGTGTTTTAGGAGGAGGAATTGTGCCTGGTTCAATCGTACTTTTAGGTGGTGACCCTGGAATCGGAAAATCAACGCTGCTTTTACAACTTGCCATATCTGAAAGTTTGAAAGTACTTTATGTTTCAGGCGAGGAAAGTGACCGTCAAATTCGCATGCGCGCTGATCGTCTTGGTTTGAAAAACGATAATTGCTATCTGTTGACTGAGACAAATCTTGAGCAAATATTGCTTCATGCAAAAGAATTAAACCCTGAACTTATTGTGATTGATTCAATTCAAACCTTGTTCTCCTCAACAATTGAAAGTTCTCCTGGAAGCATTTCTCAAGTTCGAGAATGCACCGCTCAGTTGTTGCGTTTTGCAAAACAAACTGCAATTCCTGTGTTTTTAATCGGTCACATTACAAAAGATGGTTCAATTGCTGGCCCCAAAGTGTTAGAACACATGGTCGATGCCGTTTTGCAATTTGAAGGAGACCGAAATCATGTTTATCGTTTGTTACGAGCGATTAAAAATCGATTTGGTTCTACAAATGAGTTGGGGATTTACGAAATGTTTGGATCAGGACTGCGTCCAGTTGACAATCCATCCGAAATCTTGATTTCAAATTCAAATCAAAACCTCAGTGGTATAGCAATCGCCTCAACCATAGAAGGCATGCGTCCCTTATTGGTGGAAGTTCAAGCCTTAGTGAGTAGCGCAGCATACGGCACACCCCAACGTTCATCAACTGGATTTGATTCGAAACGACTGAATATGCTCTTAGCGGTTCTTGAAAAGAGATGTGGGTTTAAACTAGGAGCTAAAGACGTTTTTTTAAATATCGCTGGTGGTATAAAAGTGGATGACCCAGCACTTGATTTAGCTGTCGCAATGGCCGTTTTGTCTTCAAACGCAGACTTGGCGATACCAAAAACGGTGGCATTTGCAGCAGAAATAGGTCTTTCGGGGGAAATAAGAGCTGTTAATCGTTTGGAACAGAGGCTTTCAGAAGTAGCTAAGTTAGGTTATGAAAAAGTCATTGTATCAAGTTTCTCAAAGGGTATTGACTTTAAGAAAAACAAGCTTGAAATTATCCGTTGCGCCAAAATTGAAGAAGTAGTTAAAAATGTTTTTTCTTAAGGATGTCAAAAATTTATTTTACTTCAGCTCAACATGTTGACATTGAATTTGAAATAGCCTCAGTTGTTCAACGAATTACAGCCTATGTTATCGACACGATTATTCTAAGTATTTATCTATTTATCGTGTTTATGGCTGTTCAATTCGATGATTTTTTCACCAATTTCGGTACCTGGTTGTTTTTCATGTTACTCTTAGCAAAGCTTCCATGGATTCTTTACCAACCCGTTATGGAATATCTCACTGGAGGACAAACGATTGGAAAAATGGCTCTTGGCATACGTGTGGTAAGATTAAATGGCGAACGAGTTGGATGGCGAGAAGTGATTACACGTTGGTTACTTCGTGGTGACTTTCTTTGGATTTCTGCGAGTTACTTTGTAATGTTAATTCCTTTTTGGAATGTATTTGACGCATTTATTGTAGCACTTTCAAGTCGTCAACAACGGATTGGTGATTCATTGGCTGGGACGATTGTTATCAAGAATAAATCAAGTCAATATTATCAATTAAAGGATGTTTTGAAAATTAAATCCCACGAAAATTATACTCCTACGTATTTGAATGTGGTTCTATTTTCTGATGAAGATATGATTTACATTAAAAATTGCATTCAACACCGCAAAAGGTACAAAGGAGCAGAGGCTAACAACTTACTCTTGAAACTAGCTGATGAAACAGCCCTTTTATTGGGGGTAAACGAAGTGCCGAAAGATCGTATTAAATTTTTGGAAACAGTTTTAAATGACTACGTTGTATTAACCCGTTGAAAATGTCAAAATTGATTTTGGTGCCGACTCCGATCGGAAATTTAGAGGACATTACATTGCGGTCAATTCGTGTTTTACAAGAAACTGAATTGATTTTTTCAGAAGATACGCGTGTGACGAAAAAACTACTTGATCACCTTGGTATCTCTAAAAAATGTCTGCCATTTCACGCGCACAATGAACATCGTTTTTTGGAGAAATCAATTGAAATGATTAAACATGCTGAAAATGCCGTTTTGGTTTCCGACGCCGGAACGCCGGGGATTTCTGATCCAGGATTTTTGTTGGTAAGAGCCTGTATTCAAAATGGCATTGAGGTGGAGTGCTTACCGGGTCCAACAGCATTTGTTCCTGCGCTCGTGGCAAGTGGATTTCCATGTGACAAGTTTGTTTTTGAAGGGTTTCTTCCACATAAGAAAGGTCGACAAACTCGATTGAAATTGCTTGCGGCAGAAGAACGTACCATTATCCTATACGAATCACCGCATCGCCTTTTAAAAACCTTAGAGCAAATGACCGAACATTTTGAATTGACTAGGGAAATATGTGTAGTTCGTGAGATTAGTAAACTTTTTGAAACTTACCACAGAGGGCACCTACAAGATCAATTGAACTACTTCCAACAAAACGCACCAAAAGGTGAAATTGTAATTATTATAAAAGGAATAGATTAAAAAATGTCTTTTTTCTTCTTTTCTATTTCTTGTATTTTACCATTTTGCTTTTTAATCTCCTCATTCTTTTTTTCTTGATTCGACTTATTTTCATCGATTTTTTTAAGATTGTCATCGATTCGTTTCCTGTAATCTTCGATTTCCTTTTCCAAATCAGATTTATCTTCTTCAAGTTCTTTTTGATCCTTTTCCAAACCTTTTAATGTTTTGTTTTCTTTTTCTAAAAGACTGCTGATGTAATTTGATGCACAGGATCTTCCAAATGATTCTATCGATTTTTTAAAAAGTTCAAATTGTGCTGAATGGTCTTTGCTATTTAAAAAGGCGCCGCCCAAGTCAAAGGCGAATGAAACGCTGACAGGATTTTCATTTTTCTT
>JBEIKF010000001.1:0-27923 GCA_040379905.1 Crocinitomicaceae bacterium | reverse complement strand
CCTGACTTTCAATTCGGAATTGGAGAAGATTTAGGCGTTGGTATTATGACTTCTTGGATCGGAACTCCGATTATTGGAACATTTAAAAAGAGTTTTCAATTGGGCCCATCCTCTCATTTTGCTATCGGGGGATTGGTCGGAACAGGCTCTTGGACACTTCCACAATGGGGTGGATTTCTGCCTTTTGCCACTTTATCAGGTGGAGATAGATCAAGAAATATTGCTATTTCAGGAGGTTATGGGTTGATTTGGCAACCAAGCCAATCCTATTATGCAACCAAAAATACTGAGACCAATGGAAGAGCATTAGCCAGTGTTGCAGGAATGATAAAGGTGTCCAAAAAAATCAGTCTAGTTTTTGACTCTTTTTTTATTTTACCGGGTAAAACCAAAACGGAAAATTATCAATATACAGATTACGTCTATAATCCAAATACTGGAAATTGGGATGAGCAACTTGCCAATGGAACCAGAACAATGACTTATCCTGGATTAGCATTACTTATACCTGGAGTGCGCTGGCATCAAGAAGAAGGTAAAGCTTTTCAATTCGGTTTCACAGGAATATATACGGATGGTGAATTTGTGCCTGTTCCCATTCCAATGGTACAATGGTATAGAAGTTTATAATTTCCATTTTTTAAATTCTGTTTTAACTGAAACAACTTAAAAATTTAGTTGATTTTCTGTAAATAACAATCAGGATGACTGGTCTAATTTTGAAAAAAATTGGCCATGAAAATATACTTCTTTTTATTGTTTACATTCATCCTTGGTTTTTCAAAAGCGCAACAAAATCCTGTAGATACAAATACCTATGTAGTCACCAAAAACAACGGGATGGAATATATCGGTAAGATATTAAACGACGATGGACGAGAAATTCTTTTAGAAACTAACACACTCGGTAAGATTTATATAACCAAGTCGGATATAAAGTCGATTACACTCGTTTCTTCTCGAAAGGAAGTTGTTTTTGGTGAATATCGCGCGCAAGGACCATTTACGACTAGGTATCAATTCACAACGAATGCTTTTTCAATTAAGCGAGGAGAGAACTATGCTTTGGTAAATTTGTATGGCCCGGAAGTTCATTTTTCGCTCTCCGATCGCTTTTCGCTCGGTGTAATGACAACTTGGATTGCCAGTCCATTCGTTTTGGCTGCTAAATATGCCCTATTAAACAAATCGGATAAATGGCATTTCGCAGTAGGAACAATGATAGGAACAAGCGGCTATTTAGCGAACTTCAAAGGATTCGGAGGTTTACACTGGGGCGTAATCACATATGGCAACAGACTAAACAACATTTCATTTTCAGCCGGTTACGGATATTTAAAAATGGGAACCGAAGAAACCATTGAGCGACCTGGTACCTACATCGAACCGAATTTCCCTTCAACTTATGAGCGCATGATTCCACTCCGTAAAGCGCCTTTAATTTCAATTGCTGGAATATTTAAAGTAGGAAGTAAAGCCAGTTTTTTCTTTGATTCGATGGTGTTATTTAATAAACAAGACGTTATAAATCAAACTTCAAAAGGTGGATATGACCCAATTACTCAAAATTATACACCTTTAATTACAACTATAAAAGAAGAAAGAGTTTTTAAAACTTCGCTATATTTGATGCCTGGAATGCGCTTTCAGAAAAATGAAAATCGAGCGTTTCAAATAGCGTTAGCAGGAGTGGCTACATTTGATAGATATGATTCAAATTCATTTCCAATACCAATGTGTAGCTGGTTTTTTAAATTTTAAGACTTAAATGAAATCTGATATTCAGGCTGAATTATTTAAAATAATAAAATCAAAATTGAGTGGTCAGGATTCTTTAGGAAATGTCCTATCTGATATTTTACATTTAAGTCCAGATGCGGTTTACAGACGATACCGCGGGGAGACAAGTCTTACCATACAAGAAACGAAAAGAATTTGTCAGCATTTTGATGTATCATTTGATGCGTTAGCCCAATTGAGCCAGGGGAAAGTCATTTTTCAATATCCACCATTAAATACCTATGATTTCAGCTTAGAGACTTATTTAGAGGGGATTGCTGAATCATTTAGACGAATTAAAAAATTGACGAATCCAGAGATTATATTGTCTGTTAGTAACACTCATTTTTTTCAGATTTTGAATTTTCCTCAGCTGGTCAGATTCCGCTTATTTTTCTGGGCAAAGACGCATTTACAAATAGAGGCTTATAAGGAAGAGAATTTTTGGCATGAGAAAACCACGGATCGTGCATTTGAATTGGGGAAAGAAATACTACAAATCTATAATTCAATCCCCTCTACTGAGATATTTGATCCAGAATTAATGCATGGATTTATGCGTCAGATATTATATTACTACAAAGCTCACATGTTTGAAGACCCTGAATATGCTCTGTTTTTATGTGATCGTGCTCTATTGTTTGCAAAACACTTAAAGGAACAAGCAGTCGCAGGTAAGAAATTCATTTATGGTACTTCAGCTCCAAATTCGGGAAATGATTTTAACATGTATCTCAATGAAACCATTAATTCGGATACGACATTTTATTACACAAGTAAAGAAACTAACGGACTATTTGTAACCCACAATGTATTGAATTATTTGCATACAAGCTCTCCAAGTTATGTTGCAGATTCAAAACAAATTATTGATAAACAATTGGCAAATTCAAGCCTAATTAGCCAAGTCAATGAAAAAGAAAGAAACAATTTCTTCTTTGATTTTGAAAAAATGATTCTTTCTTTCCGAAAAAAAATTGAAGCTGATTTGTATTTCTGATGTCCTCCTCTTAACTCAATTGTAATTACAATTGAAAATCTCACCTATTTATTAAGTTTTGAGAGATTGTAGCTTCTACAACTGAATGAAGTTTAAATGCAAATTAACAAACAATTCAGAAAAATCTTTTTTCTTTAACATCAAAATATGCGTATATCGCAAATAATAAATTAACACTTGAGTAAATCAATTTTGTTTTTTGCGATAAATAAGGAAATATTTGTCCATAAAAATAGTAGTTATGAAAACAAAAATTTTCTTTTTATCGGTTTTATTGAGTTTCAAAAGTTTAAACGCTCAAAATGAAAACTTACCATCAATTGCAGTAGCTAATCCCAATGTTAATGCACTTAGTATTAAACCCGAGTCTGGTTCTAAAATGATGCGATTGGAATTAATTAAAATGAATAAATACAAAGTGTACGATGAATTTGATATGGCGGATGTCCTCAAAGCTAAAGAAGTGTACAGAACTCAATGTTACGGTCAAAATTGCTTAGTGGGTCTTGGTAAAGAGTTAAATGTGGATTATGTGATGTGTGGAAGTTTAGATGGGTTGGGAAATAAGATAGTTGTTACAATAAAAATAGTTGATGTGAAAAACCAAACAATTTTTAAATCAGCCGTCAGAGAATTCGACAACCAAGAAATTGAAATGCAGCGAATGATTGAAATAATTTTAAAAGAAATGCATGGACTACAATCAGATAAGGTCGTTCAAGATAGACTTGCTTTTAAAAATGAACTCATTACATCCAATAATGTTGGCAAAATAAATAATTCTGGTCCAAGGATAGGAGGTGCAGCTCTTGTTGGATCATTAAGTGAATTTGCTACTCGACCTGAATCACAAGGAGGCTTGGGAATAGCTCCTTTTGTAAGTATGATTGGTTATCAATTAGAGGGTCAGTATGTGGGCACAGAGAATTTTTCGGCACTCATCGAAGGAATCGTAAATGTTTCCGGTCTCGAACAAGGTCAATTTATCCCTTCACTAACAATAATGAATGGATTCCGTTTTGGAAAAGGCGGCTGGGAATTGGCATTTGGACCAGGATTTGGAGTTAAATCAACTTCCAATGGATTTTTTGACACCGATAACTTGTTTGGAGAAGAAAATCGGTATTTCTCACAATCTGATTGGGATGAATTTGCTTCAAGAACCTATGGTTCTGATCCTCAATACAACCAAAATGGAATTTTCACACCACCTACACCCCAAGATTTGTCAAACAACAAAGATGGCTATGATTTTAATAGTTCGCACTATGATAATAGAGGTAAAAAATGGGTCAACACTTCGTTTGTTTTTGCATTTGGAAGAACATTTCGGGCAGGATCATTAAATATTCCTGTAAATATTTTCTATTCTTCTCAAAAAGGAGGAGGTTACACAGGTATTAATGTTGGATTTAATGTACAAAAAAGTAAAAAATCAATTAATAATAAAGTTTATCGTTAAACAAAATCAATTATTTTCGATTACTAGGGGAAATTACATTCCCCTTTTTTGTTTTAAAATATATACATTTTGATACGAAGATTCGTAAATTTGTGAAAAAACAAATTATGAATAATCGTGTCGAAACAGCGCTTAATGAGCAAATTAAAAAAGAAGCATCATCCTCTCAATTTTATTTGGCCATGGCCTCTTGGGCTGAGAATAACGGACTGAATGGTACAGCGAAATTCATGTATTCTCACTCAGATGAGGAGCGTTTCCATATGTTGAAGTTGGTTAAATTCGTTAATGAACGAGGCGGAAAAGCCATTATCCCTGCTATAGAGCAACCCCCTGTTGAGTTTAAAAATTTAAAAAATGTTTTTGAACTGTTACTTTCACACGAAATTAGCGTAACTGATAGCATTAACAATCTAGTTGACATTTGTTTGCAAGAAAAAGATTACACTACGCACAACTTCGTTCAATGGTATGTTTCAGAACAACTTGAAGAAGAAGCTTTGGCTAGATTGGTATTGGACAAAATCAAACTTATTGGAAATGACAATGGCGGACTGTACTTGTTTGATCGAGACCTTGAAAGTTCAATCATTCAAGCGAACAACAGCAATCAAATGAATGACGGGAAATAACAATTCAAAATTACTCGTACTTCTCCTTTTCTCTGTTTGGGCATTACTTAGCTTTTCCCAAGGTGATTATCGTTTTAACAACTATACCATCAGTAATGGTCTTTCTCAGAGCTTTGTAACTACCATTATTCAAGATAAAAACAATTCACTTTGGATAGGAACCCAAGATGGATTAAATCGTTACGATGGCAAATCCTTTGAGGTATTTAATCAAGATGAAACACCAGGACTTGAAAGTACAAACTTCCAATGCTCTGTGCGAACTCCTGATGGACGCTTATGGTTCGGGACGGCCAGTGGTCTAATTCTATATAACCCAAATACGGAGCGTTTTACTACCTTCAACATCAGTAGTCAAATTCTATTGGATATTCAAAGCATTGATTTTGATCAGAAAGGAAATTTATGGCTCGCGACAATTGGTTATGGCATTGTTAAATTCGACACGAAAAATCTCAAATTTCAAACTGAAAAAATAAACCTAGGTTCAAAAAAGGTTCATCTTGTTACTTGTCTGAAAAATGGGGATATGTTGATTGATACAGAAGATAAGGGCTTGATTTACTATAATTACTTGTCAAAAACAACTCAAAATCTTATTGTAAAGGCTAAGAATCAGACCATCATATCCGTTCTAAATATAGTAGAACTTGAAAACGGACTTATATTTCTTTGCACAAACCAAGGTTTGTTTCAAATAAATCCGAATTCTCTTAAAATAAGTGCGCGCTTTAAATCGCTGGATGAAATCGGGCTTTTCAGTATAAAAGATATTGTTCATTCGAATGGCAAATATTTCATAGCAACAGCTTCGAATGGGTTGTTTACCATAAATGAAAACGGGAGCATTTTTAATAGCACTGAAGATATTTTTCAAAAAAACTCACTTCTCTTTAATGGTCTTTCATGCCTCTATCAAGATAACAACAACAAGATTTGGATTGGCTCTGAACGTGGGTTATCTGGATTCGATCCTAGTCGTGTGGGATTTCTCGGAATAGGTCCAAGTGGGAATTTAAAAAAAGGGCTACCCTCTCCCAATGTTTGGTGTTTTTCGGAAGATCCGAGTGCAAAATTCGTATTTGTAGGGACAGATGCCGGTGTATCGCGCTTTAATCGCAAAACAGGAAGTTTTGATCAATTCAATCGCACTATTGGGGCACTTTCAAATAGTGTGACTGGAAAAGAAGTTGTATTAAGTATTTACAGTTTATCTGAAAACAGGGTTTTGGTTGGATGCCTTGACGGATTGTATGAGCTTCGGATTAATAGCCCGTTAGAGTATTCATATCGTAAATTAACCTATGTATCAAAAGAACATGCCCAAAAACACGATCGGGTATATTCCATAGTGCCATATAACAAAGATCAATTTTTTCTAGCGACGAAAGGCGGGGTAATTCGTTTTAATTTAAGAAGCAATAAGTCTGAGCTTTTCGAACACAATCCAAAAGACGTTAAAAACTCTATTACCATTGGTATTTGCCGGGTGATATACAAAGACAAAAATGGCAAGTTTTGGTTCGCTTCAAGTGGGGGTGGGTTAAATTATTTTTCAGAAAGCAAACAAAAAATTATTCCTCACCCGATAAATAACCTATTCATCCGATACGTGAAGGATTATGTAAGTACCATGAGTCACGTGTCAAAAAATGAATATTGGCTTGGGACTTTTGGCAGCGGCTTGGTTCAAATCAATTTGAAATCGAACAGCATTAAAATTGTAGGGAAAAAACAAGGCTTACCCAACAATGTAATTTATGGCTTACTTGAAGATTCATACAACCGTCTTTGGTTAAGCACAAATAAAGGCATCGCATCTTACAATCGAAAAAATGGAGAAGTAACCATTTATAAAGAAATAAATGGCTTGGTAAGTAACGAATTTAATTCGAATGCTTTTTATCAATCACGAAAAGGCGAGCTTTTTTTCGGTGGTATAAACGGGTACAATTATTTTTTTCCAAGCAATTTATCCAAATCCTCAGATGATTTACAAGTAATCATTTCCAAATTTAAATTGGATCAGAATTGGCTGAAACCAGGCGATAAAGCATCCCCACTTAAGAAAGTCATTGCCAAAACAACTTATCTCGAATTGGATTACAAACACCGAAGTTTCACGATTCGTTTTCAAACAAACGACTTATGTAACCCCCAATTAGTCAACTACAAATACATCCTAGTTGGGTCGGATGTTGGTGAACAACTTATTGGGACTGATAATGAGCTTTCATTCAATTCACTATCTCCCGGTGAATACATACTGAAAATTTATGCTCGTCTTGGAGATGGTAGTTGGAGTAAAAATCCTGCGATACTTCAATTCAAAATTAATTCGCCTTATTGGGCGACATGGTGGTTTTGGTCAATTGTAGCCGTTTTTCTATCCCTTTTAACGCTTATCATCTTCCGAAGAAGAATTGAATTTGCTAGGCGTGAACAAGTAAGGCTTGAACTAAAAATCGCTCAGCGCACGCGCGAAATTCGACAGCAAAAAACGCAAATCGAAGAGGCAAACGTATTAATTGAAGCAGAGAAAAACAAGGTTTTAGAACAACAACAATTGCTCCAAATTGAAAAAGATAAAGTAGAAAAATGGCTGAGTAATACCCTGCCAGCTGAGGCCGTAATTGAATTGAAAAGGAGTGGAAAGGTTCAAGCCAACAGTTTCAAAGTCGTTTCTGTTTTGTTTACTGATGTCGTCGGTTTTACAAAGATTTCAGAAACAATGAGCGCCAATCGCTTGGTTAACAAATTGGATGTTTTGTTTAGGAAATTTGATGAGATTATCGAAAATAATAACCTTGAGAAAATTAAAACGATAGGTGACGCATACATGTGCGCTGGCGGCATCCCAACTGAAAACTCAACAAATCCAATTGATGCTTGTACGGCGGCTATTCAAATTCAGGCATATTTATCGAAAATAAAGTTCGATGCGATTGCCAACCATGAAGATTATTGGGAAATACGACTTGGAATCAATACAGGCCCTGTGACGGCAGGAATAATCGGAAACTTGCGATTGGCTTATGATGTTTGGGGTTCTACAGTAAATTTGGCTCAACGCATGGAGATGTTAAGTCAACCTGGAAAAGTAACTATAACCGGCTCAACCTTCTATTACATCGAACCATACTTTGAATGTGAATTCAAAGGTCGTGTGCAATCGAAAGCACAAACAATGGTCGACATGTACGAGGTAATTCGAATTAAACCCGAATTATCTATTAATGGAGAAGGACTTGTTCCCAATACACGGTTTGAAGAAATAAAAAAGCTACATCACTACAGTACGATTAAGTACTATAAAACGGAACATCACGTATTAAAAATATTAGAAAAGGGTCTTTCGGATAAACTATATTACCATTCGATTAAACACACGAAGGATGTTGTCAAATCGGTAGAGCGCATTGCTTTGCTTGAAGGAGTGACCGATGAAGGGTTATTTCTACTGAAAACAGCGGCAATTCTGCACGATGCTGGGTTTATAGAGCGCTATGAACACAACGAGGAAATTGGGGCTCGAATGGCAAGAGAATTATTGCCAAAATATGGCTATACGGAGCAACACATTAAAACGATCGTTGAACTAATCCATGTTACAGAAATCCCGCACAAACCTATTAACAAACTTCAAGAAATCATATGTGATGCGGACTTGGATTATCTGGGTCGCGGTGACTTTGAAGAAATTGCCGATAGATTGCGCATGGAATTAAGGGAAATGAATAAAATAGATAGCGATCGAAAATGGGATGAGATTCAAATTAAATTCTTGGAAAATCACCACTATTTTACGCAAACCGCCATTGAAACTCGTCAGAAAAAAAAGGAAGAGAATATCCAATTAGTAAGAGAAAGGCGTGAAAGAAATGAATACGAAGATTAAAGATCTCGGGGATTTTTCCCCTTCCCTTTTTTCTTTTTCGAATCTTTACCTTTAATTAGATAGGTTGCTGATAAATTCAAAACGTGCCTATCAACAGCTTCAGGTAAGTTAATTTTATTATCATACAAATAAGCTATCCCAAAATCAAAGGGTAATTTCGTGTCAAAATCAATTCCAATTTGATACCTAATTCGCGTAAACCTATTTCCAAGGGGAGCATTTTCAGGGGTGTAAAAAAACTCGATACTTGCGTTGGGAGCTAAAATACTGTTATTCAAATCGTACGATATAGATGGGCGGAAGCGATATGCAACATCAAATTCGGGGTCGTAATTAGAAGAAACGAAACGATTAAACGAATATTGATATCTGGCACGAAAACCAACATCAATTCGCTCGAATTTGTGATTCAATTGTACATTCGCATTTACACGATTACCCGATGATAAATTTCCATTATTTTCTTTGGAAAGGATCCATCTATAATCCAATGAAGTTTTTAACCAACTTAAAACTTTATATTTAGCGGAAACTTGAGGGAACGAAGTAGTTAAGCCGTAAGCATCAAATCGATTTGTCCATTCGGCGGTAAAATCAAGTTCTTTGTTAAACTTATATTTAAATCCCGTTTCAGTCCAAAATTGAAATGCCGAATTTTGAGTAAAGGAATATTGAACCAAAAGAGCAAAAAGAGAAGCAATCAAATACTTCATGTCAGACTATATTTTTTTAATGTAGATAGTATCCAAGATCAATTCTTGATTTTTCTCAGTGATTTCTACCTCTTTCAAAACCTCCTTTTGCCCACTAGGGCATGTAATACAATCTTCGTAAACGAAAATTTTATAGCTTCCTTTTCTTAGATATCTAAATTCATACGACCCGTCAAAACTTGTTTTTATATCATCATCGTAAAAAGTATTCTCTGATCCATAAATAATATAAACATCTTGATCTGGGGCAGGGTAACTAGCAATAACGTTACCTAGACTGTTATACCTTTGTTCAATCACTACTCCTTTTAAAGTAGCCGCGCCACCTTGACCCTCATATTTCGAACATGAAAAAAACGATACAAAGCACACTAAAAGAATTAATAATTGTTTCATGATAATTTAATATTTCTCAAAAATACAACTATTTTTAATGAATTGTATTTTTTGATAAATCACAGTTTTTTTGTAATATTGTTGACAGAACTACTTATGAAACATTTTATACTCTCAATTGCTTCGCTAATTTTCTCTTTTTCCTTTTCATTTGGACAGGTTATTATTAACGAATATTCTTGTTCAAATGTCACGGGGATAACTGATGCATACGGTGAAAGAGAAGATTGGATAGAGCTATTTAATCCAACTGGAACAACCGTGAACCTCACTGGTTGGTATTTGTCTGATAAAGCAAACAACTTGACTAAATGGATGATTCCAAGTGGTACAATCAATTCCAGTGGCTACAAAATGGTTTTTTGCTCGAAAAGAAACACCGTTAATGGCAATCAATATCACCCAAACTTCAATCTCTCTCAAACAGAAGGCGATTGGATTATTTTATCCAACAACTTTGGAAATGTGGTGGATTCATTTAAGATTGTTCACATGACAAAATCAAATCATTCGGTTGGAAGATCTACAAATGGAGCACCTGATTTTAAATTATTTACAACACCCACTCCGAATGCGGCGAATACAGGAGCAATAAATTTTTATACACCAAAGCCCATTGTTAATATTCAAGCAGGTTTTTATACATCTCCACAAACCATCACTATTTCTTGTCCTGATCCAACTGCTACAATTCGCTATACATTAGATGGAAGCGATCCTACGGTCACATCCACCCTTTATTCCGGTCCAATTACAATTAGTACTACAAAAGTTCTTCGAACAACAGCCTTTAGTGCTAATTTACCTTCATTCACTGAAACTAATACTTATTTTATAAATGTAACACACACCATACCTGTTGTTTCAGTTTGTGGGGCAGGATTAAATACATTGTTAATAAATGGCAATCAAATTGAACCAGTTGGAGGCTTTGAACTATTCGAAGACAACGGTTTATTCATAGATGAAGGTCAAGGTGATTTTAACGAACATGGGAATGACTCATGGGCTTATGATCAACGGGGGTTCGACTTTGTTATGCGTGATCAATACGGCTATAATGGTGATCTAGAGCATCAAATTTTTCCAGATAAAACAAGAGATAATTTTCAACGATTAATTCTTAAGCCAGCAGCCAGTGATAATTATTCTTTCGAAAATGGAGCTCACATCAGAGATGCTTTTATTCACACTCTTTCCATAAGGGCAGATATGAAGTTAGATGAGAGAACAAACAGACCTTGTGTTGTTTATTTGAATGGTAATTACTGGGGAGTTTATGAAATTCGTGAAAAAGCGGATGATCATGACTATACGGAGTATTACTACAACCAGGATAAGTATCACCTTGAATACTTAAAGACTTGGGGAGGAACTTGGCAAGAGTATGGAGCTCCTAACGCTCTTGCAAATTGGAATTCATTAAAAAACTACATAGCTGCTAATAACATGGGGAATCCTACAAATTTCGCCTATGTTGATAGTTTATTGAATTGGGAGTCGTTGTGTGATTACTTTATGTTCAATTCGTTTGTTGTTAATCAAGATTGGCTTAATTGGAATACAGCTTGGTGGCATGGCACTGATCCTTTAGGTGATAAAAAGAAATGGAGATACGCACTATGGGATATGGATGCAACTTTTGGTCACTATGTTAATTACACAGGTATTCCAGACGAAAGTCCTAATGCTGATCCATGTAATGTGGAGAATCTTCCTAATCCCGGAGGACAAGGCCATACCGAAATTTTAGAAAAATTAATCAATGAAAATCCAATTGTAGAACAATATTACATTACACGATATGCGGATTTGGCAAATACTTATTTCTCATGTGATTATTTAATTCCATTACTTGATAGTATGGTTAACGAAATTGCACCCGAAATGACCGCACAGTGTCAAAAATGGGGAGGTTCATATGCAAATTGGCAAAGCAGAGTGACTCAGCTCAGAAACTTTATTATTTCTAGATGCACGGCAATTACAGGAGGAATGATTGATTGCTATCAGCTTACTGGACCATATAATGTCACATTTAATGTTTCTCCACCTTTATCCGGAGAAATTAAAGTTAATTCTCAATGGGCACCTACATATCCATGGACTACCTCTTACTTTGGTGGTATTCAAACGAATTTAGTTGCGAAACCTTTGCCTGGCTTTATTTTCGATCATTGGGAATATACCATTGGCCCTATGGGATTAGCAATAACACAAGACACGAATTTTATCAATATAACAGGAATTGAAAATATTGTTGCAGTTTTCATTGCTGACAATCCAGATTTGGATGGTGATGGATGCTTAAATGTAGATGAAATTACAGCAGGTACATTACCTAATAACCCAGATACGGATGGCGATGGTCAAAATGATTGCGTTGAGATTGGAGCTGATCCTTTAAATCCAACGGACACTGACGGAGATGGTGTTATTGATGCGCTTGAATCTTCCCTAACTGACTCAGATGGTGATGGCGTAAATAACGAGGCAGATCCAGCGAATACAGACCCATGTATTCCAAACAATACTGCGCCAAACTGTGATTTTGATGGTGATGGGTTAACCTATTCAGAAGAAATTGCCAATGGAACAAACTATGATAATCCAGACACAGATGGTGATGGCATTAGCGATGGTACAGAGGTTGCGAATGGTTCTGATCCAATTAATCCTTGTGATCCAGATGATTCAAGTGCAGACTGTCAAATTGATACAGATAATGATGGTTTAACTGATGCACAAGAAGCAGTTCTTTGTTCCTCACCTACCGTTGCTGACACAGATGGTGATGGAATCATTGATGGTGTTGAATTAACAAACGGGAGCAATCCTTGTGATCCGTGCAGCCCAGATAACTCATCTGCTGATTGTGCTTTAGGAATTCACATTCCAACTGCATTTACACCAAATGCAAGTGGGAAGCCCGAAAATGATGTTTACCAAATTATTGCTGGAAAAAATATAGCCCGCATTAACTTCAAAATTTTCGACCGTTGGGGAAATCTTATTTTTCAATCCGATAAAAAAGACTTCAAATGGGACGGAAACTACAAATCAAAACCTTGTAACAGTGGTGTTTACGCATATATCGTGGAAGTAACGTATGTGGATGGTAAAGACGAAACTCTTTCAGGAAACATAACTTTATTGAGATAAGGTAATGAGACGTTTCGGTGCACTATTTCTTATTTTATGGAGCCATGCATTTGGTCAAGATTTGCATCTGTCCCAAATTGACCAAACGCTTCCGATAATAAACCCAGCATTAACCTCTAGTTTCAACGGGTTCGAAAAATTTAGCATTCAGCACCGGAATCAATGGCTTGGAGGAGGAACTCAATTTATGACTTCTTATGGTCTTGCAGAATTTTCAATAGGCAAGACAAGAAAAATGAACAAAGCTTATGCAGGAGTAGGTGTATATTTCATAAATGATGTGGGAGGTGATTCCAAAATTTCTTTGAAGACAGGAGGCATAAACCTAAGTGGTAATTTACCCATATCAAATAATCAATGGATATCAGCTGGAATTCAAACATCATTCAATAATAGATCTGCAGATCTTTCCAATTTGCTTTTTTATTCACAATGGAATGGAACAAATTTAGATGGTAGCATCCCCTCTGGTGAGGAAAACCAATTTAATTCTTTTTCCTATTTGGACGCTGGGGGTGGAATTTCATACAATTACAAACCCTCTCAAACTTCAACTATCGGACATAGTGAGACAGCTTTTCAAATGGGACTTTCACTTTCTCATATAAACAGGCCAAATCAACGTTTCAACTCGTTTACTGAAGATAAATTATATACAAAGCTTTGTATTCATGCCAATTTAAAATATGGTATAAGTGATGTTTCTGCACTTGAATTCAGCGCAGTTCAATTTTTTCAAGGTAAACATAAGGAAACCAATATTGGGATTTTCATTCGTAATAGGATGAAAGAATCATCTCGAATAACTAGTCTTGTTAACGGGCAACATGTGACACTGGGAGCCTATTTCAGATTAACGGGAGCATTAACGCCATACGCAGCCATTGACCTCGGTCCTTTTAAAATTGGGCTATCATACGATTACGAAATTGGCAAAGTATCGAGGGCGTACAATCATTCTATTGAATTCTTTATGAGTTATATGCTTTCGAAGAATTCTATTTTTAAGTCGAAGAAGCTTCACTGAGAAAGCGAATCCATTTTTCAGATTGTACTTTGTTCAAAACCCGAGGCATCTTATTTTGCGCCCCAATTTTACCTAAAGATTCCAAAAAATCATAGAATTTCTGAGCAGGTAGAAAATTGAAACAAGGGGTTTGTAAATTGTATTTGCGTACGTACGCATAATCATCATTTAATGCGGAGAGTTTTTCGTCCATTAATTTCGCAAACAATTCTTGATCACACTCATTTTGATAACCAATATACCATTGATGTTGACTATTTTCCGCATCTGCGTAAATGGTATATTCCGAAATTCCAACTTTCATTTCTTTAGAAACGGCCAATAAGGCCTGATTGATATTATCCAGCGATAAATGTTCACCACAAAGACTTAAAAATTGTTTGATTCTACCCGTGATTTTAATTTCATAGGTTTCAACATTCGTAAATTGAACCAAATCACCAATGAGATAACGCCAAAGTCCCGCATTTGTCGAAATTAATAGAGCATAATCAACACCTTCTTTCACTTGACTAATTGTAAACGCTTCATGCTGATTAATGAGCTCTCCATTTTCATCAAAATAATTTGAATTGAACGGCACAAACTCAAAAAAGATACCATTGTTCAACAACAATTTCATGCCATTCGCTTTTAGGGAAGTTTGATACGCGAAATACCCTTCACTCGCCAAATACGTGTCCAATAAATTAATTTTTTTGCCGCTAATCTTTTTTAAACGCTCAACGTACGGCTCCATGAAAACACCACCATGAACATAAACGTCCATATTCGGCCACATTTCATGAATGTTATTGAGATTATAATGTTCAACAATTCGTTCCATCAATAAAATACACCAACTAGGAATACCAGCAATGATCCCGATGTTCCATTTAGGCGCCTTTTCAATTATCAATTTCAATTTTTCATTCCAATCCTTAATTGCAGTAATACGATTTCCCGGTTTTGTAAAAGGTGTAACAATTAATGAAGTATGTTTTTTTAAAATCCCACTTAAATCCCCCTCAATGTGTTTCCCTTTTTTGATCAACTTCGTAGAACCTCCAACTGTAAGTACGCTCGCGCTGTAAAAATTCTCAGACAAATGCAGTTCATGAAGGATAGATAACTGACGCATACTTGTTCGTTGAAATGAGCGAATCATTTCTAGCGTTATAGGAATTCGTTTACTTGGCGAACCCGTTGTTCCGGAGGAAAGAGCGAAATACTTTATTTTCCCCTTCCAAGTATGATCTTTTGCCCCGGCGATTGTTTCTTTTAACCATTTCTCATAATAATCTTCGTAGCTCCAAATAGGAACATTTTTCTGAAAATGCGAAACCATATCAGGCTTTTGGACAAACTCGTGAAATGAATGATATAAACCAAATTTGGTATTCTTGGCCGTATCCAAAAGGGATCGCAAACTTTCCAACTGATGCCCGTATTCAATGCCTTTTTTGGCGTTTATCCGGTAACTAATTTCTGTAGTCTTTTTTATAAGTTTTCCAATTATGGCCATATCGAGCTAAAAAACGAAGTTATTCAAAAAAAACGTTTTTTATTAAAAAAATAAAAAGTTCGAAAGGGGGTTTATTGAGTTGATTATTATAAATTTGCAGAAACAAGTATTATGTCAAAAAAGGTTTTCATTGTTCCTCATGATTTTACATCCGTAGGAGATATCGCGCTCGAACATGCAATAGCAACAGCTCGACCACTTGGCGCTTCTGTGCATTTATTGCATGTGGTTTCAAAAGATAGTCAAATCAAAGAGTCCTCTGAAAAATTGGAGGCTGTAATCGGTCGTTACACTTCTGAAGGAGTGGAAATCGTTCCAGTTGTTCGCATCGGTAGCATTTTTGAAGATATTGGTGAATATGCCGCGGAACACTCTGCCGAATTGATATTCATGGGGACACACGGGGCTCATGGTTGGCAGCACATTACAGGTAGCCATGCTCTAAAAGTGGTAACAAGTTCAAGTGTTCCTTTCATTATTGTTCAAGAAAAGACTGTAAAACCTACTGGATATGATTCAATCGTGGTTCCTATGGACTTACACAAGGAAACCAAACAAAAACTTTCAATTGTAGCGAGTTTGGCAAAATATTTCAATTCGAAAGTACATGTTGTTACACCTGATGAGTCAGATGAATACTTAAGACATCAAGTAAATTCAAACATTGTTTTTTCAGAACGCTTCTTCAAAGAAAGAGGTGTTGAGATGACCTCAGCTATTGTATCAAGCAGTGGATTCGATAAAGAAGTGGTAAAATATGCGGTAAGTGTTGATGCCGATCTTATCGCAATTATGAATCTCAATAGAAGTAGCTTCTTAAATGCAATTACTGCAAATTATGAGCAGTATATCATCACGAATGACGCACTAATTCCTACACTAATTTTGAATCCCATCGATACTGCCAGTTCAAAAGGAGGTTCATTCACCATGTTCTCTGTATAAAATATTATATTTATTCGGCCCGCTTTGGCGGGCTTTTTTTGTTTATAACCCATGTCAAAACTAATTACCCTAAACGAATTTATTCTTACAAATCAAGCGGATTTTCCGTTTGCTACAGGAGAGCTTTCACGACTTCTTAATGATATTGCGGTCGCATCAAAAATAGTTTCAAGAGATGTTCGCAAAGCTGGACTTGTTGACCATATTATCGGCGCTCAAGGAAATCAAAACGTTCAGGGAGAAGAGCAACAAAAATTAGATGTTGTAGCTGATAATGCCTTCATTAAGGCATTTGAACAAGGTGGAGAAGTATGTGGCATCGCTTCAGAGGAAAATGATGATTTTGTTGCTTTCAAATCGGAGCAAGCCAAAAACGGAAAATATGTCGTGCTTTTTGATCCGTTGGACGGTTCGAGCAATATTGACGTCAACGTTTCTATCGGGACCATTTTTTCCATCTATCGCCGCATTTCACCGATTGGAAGCGAAGCAACTTTAGAAGATATGCTTCAACCCGGAACACAACAAGTGGCTTCAGGTTATGTGCTTTATGGTTCATCTACAATGTTGGTTTATACCACCGGAAAAGGCGTAAACGGTTTTACACTTGATCCGTCAATCGGGGAGTTTTGTTTATCTCATCCGAATATGAAAATGCCTGAGATTGGCCGACTTTATGCAATGAATGAGGGAAATATTTTCGAATGCGAAGAAGGATTGCGTAAGTACATCAATTACTGTCAAAGCCGAGAAAACCAAACAGGAATGCCTTATTCGGGAAGATATATCGGTTCGCTCGTAGCTGATTTTCACAGAAACCTTATTAAAGGTGGAATTTACATCTACCCGGACGTGTTGAGCGCACCAGAAGGTAAGTTACGTCTTTTGTATGAGTGCAACCCATTGGCATTTATCGCGGAACAAGCCGGCGGACTTGCATCAACAGGTCGAAAACGAATATTGGAAATCAAACCGGAGCGCTTACATCAACGTGTGCCATATTACGTGGGGTCAAAGTTAATGGTGGAGAAAGTGATGAGTCTTTTGGAAGAATGATAAATTAAATACGAAGTTTAATCTTAAAAAGAACCTAGGACACGTTTTTTTGAGTTAATACGTTGAAACGATTATTTTTGCACCTTAAATTAAATTTTCAATGAAACGCTGGAGAATTAGTCAAATTTTAGGTCAAGAGGGACAAACGTTAATCAATCAAGAAATCACTGTAAAAGGTTGGGTTCGTGCTTTTCGTAGTAATCGTTTCATTCAATTGAACGATGGGTCATGTATGGCTTCGATACAAGCTGTGGTTGATTTTGAGAAATTTGATGAGGTTCTTTTGAAACGAATTACAACAGCTGCAGCACTTTCAGTAAAAGGAACATTGGTTGAATCCCAAGGTTCTGGACAGACCGTAGAATTGCAAGTTTCAGAAATTGAAATCTTAGGAGATGCTAATCCGGACGAAGTTCAAAAAACGGTAATGCAGCCCAAGCGACATAGTTTGGATTTCTTACGTGAACAAGCACATTTACGTTTTAGAACGAATACATTTGGTGCGGTTTTTAGAATTCGACACGCCATTGCATACGCCATTCACAAGTTTTTTAACGACAAAGGTTTCTATTATATCCATACGCCTATCATTACTGGTTCCGATGCTGAAGGAGCGGGAGAAATGTTTCGCGTAACGACTTTGGATGCTAAAAATCCACCATTGAATGAGGATGGATCTGTAAATTTCAAGGAAGATTTTTTCGGTAAATCAGTGAATTTGACGGTTTCCGGACAACTAGAAGGCGAATTGGCAGCATTAGCCTTAGGTCAGATTTATACCTTTGGACCGACATTCCGCGCTGAAAACTCAAATACGTCGAGACACTTAGCTGAATTCTGGATGATAGAACCTGAAGTCGCGTTCAATGATTTGAAAGACAACATGGATTTGACCGAGGAGTTCTTGAAATATATCTGTAACTACGTTTTGACAAACTGCAAAGAAGATGTTCAGTTTTTAAGTGAACGTGATGCGCAAGAGCAATCGCAAAAACCACAAAATGAGCGCAATGAAATGTCTCTTCTGGAAAGATTGGAGTTTGTAGTCAACAATCCTTTTAAGCGATTAACATACACCGAAGCAATTGATGTTTTGATCAATTCCAACCATTACAAAAAGAAGAAATTCAAATATCCAGTTGAATGGGGAATTGACTTACAAAGTGAGCACGAGCGTTATTTGGTAGAAAAAGAATTCAAGTGTCCGGTTATTCTAACAGATTATCCTGCGAAAATCAAAGCGTTTTACATGCGCTTGAACGAGGACGGTAAAACGGTTGCGGCGATGGATGTTTTATTCCCAGGAATTGGAGAAATTGTTGGTGGTTCTCAGCGAGAAGAGCGTTACGACCTACTTCGTCAAAAATGTGAAGAATTTGGAATTCATCCCGACGAATTATGGTGGTATTTGGACACCCGTCGATTCGGATCGGTTCCGCACGCAGGATTCGGTTTGGGCTTCGAGCGTATGGTGATGTTCGTTACAGGGATGTCAAACATCCGAGACGTCATTCCGTTCCCGAGAACTCCTCAGAACGCGGAGTTTTAAGTTAGAGCTTATTTTTTGCCTCGTACTTTAAAATCTATTTTGTAATAGAAGATTGGAAGTCTTCCCAATTGGGCTTTCTCCGTAATTGGATCGGAAGTGTCATTTGGGTCAAGTCTTGGTGCGTAAGCTAAACTCAATAGATTTCTCGTATTTAGCACATTTACTAAGTCGAGGCCAAATTCGTGGGTCAATTTGGAAGTGTTTAATCTCCAACTCAATTTCAAATCCAATCTAAAATAATCTCTAAACGTTAATTCGTTGAACAAACTATCTTGGAAAATAAGTTCCTTTGAATCATTAGTCTGAGCAATGTCAACTAATCCGTATCTTCGACCTCCGGCTTGGGTTACTTTCAATCCTAAACCAATGATTTGCTTTTCGCTCAACTTAAATTCTTTACCCGCCAAAACATTCCAAACATAAGATAAATCAATTTTATCCGAAATATTCGCTCCCTTGTAAGCCGTATTTCTCCAAACGCCATCACTAGCTAAATATTTTGAATCATAAACGCTCGCTGAAACCATGAAGAAAAAGGTTTTGCTGAAATACTTTTGAAGAGTAAACTCCACGCCATAATTATATCCCTTTCCCTTATTTACAAGCGTATCATTTGGAAACACACGTGAAAATCCACCACCAGCATTTACAAGCGAGAATGAATTTGGGGTAGAACTAATCGGCAAATTATAAAGATACTGGTAGTAAATTTCAGTTTTAAAATTCAACCCAGGACCAAAAGATTTTTCATAACCTAATCCACTATGAAAACTGCGCATAAAATCCATGTTTAAATTATGAGGCCTTCCATCATTATTTGGGTCGTAGGTGTACGTGTAATATGGTTGTGTTTGGCTATGCATTCCTGCACCTGCAAAAACGGCTTGATTTCCTCCCATTTTATATTTCCATCCCAAGCGTGGTTCGACAGGACTCAAACTCTTACTCATTGAAAAATATTGTGAATGGAGTCCAGCGGTAAAATCCATTTTATCTGTAATTTTCCATTTCCATTGAATAAATGTTTGCATTAGAATCCCTTTTCTATTGTTATTCCAACGCGTTTTCCAACTGGATCGATCGTCTAAATCAGCAAGCACTGAGTCTTGTTGATTGAAAGAAAGAGCGTCTAAAATTACACCTGCTTTTATCAAATGATGTTTATTTATTTTATGATTAACCGAGAAATATCCTGACAATTTTAAAGTACGGAAATTATACCCCATCATGTTGTACATGCTATCCACTTGAATTGTTGTGTCAGTATTATTAATGCCCAAACTTCTGTGCAAATAAATATGTTCTGTATTCTGCTCCTCTTTAGAACCAGCGAGTGTTGCACTGATGTATGTTTTTTCATTTAATGTCTTTTTGTAGGTAAGACCCGAGACGTACATACTTGTACCAAAATACTGATCGCGATCTCCTTCCCCATAAAATTCTGTGGAGTACTTTGTTTGTTCAGAAATCATAATATCTATATCGCTTTTACCCCCCATTCCCCACAAAGAGAAGTTGCCGCCATTTTTCAATTTCCAATTAAATTTGAAGGCCGCGTCACCATAAACAGGAACAGCATCGGTTCCTATTTTCAATCCAAACGTTTGAAAAATTGAAAGCGTAGAATAACGTCCCATAACCAAGTAACTTGAATTTCCTGATTTATCCAGTGGTCCTTCCGCAAGTAATTCAGTTCCAAATAAACCAAATTGACCTGTAAATTCGTGCTGATTGTTGTTTCCGTTGCGGAGTTTCAAGTCAAACACCCCAGAAGTACTATTTCCATATTCAGATGGGAATGCGCTCATGAAAAAGTCAGAATTACCCAAAATTTTATTGTTCAAAATCGAAACTGGCCCGCCAGTACTTCCTGCAATTGCAAAGTGAGAAGGATTCGGAATGTCAATTCCTTCAACCCTGTAAATCACTCCCAGAGGTGAATTGCCGCGAACAACAATATCATTGCGTGAATCGTCTGAACCTTGAACACCCGCAAAATTGGAAGCCATACGAGCCGGATCCATGCGTGAACCCGGATAACGGTTTGTTTCCTCCACACTAAATTGTTGAGCTGAAATTAAAGCCATTTCATTAATAACCTCACCTTTCTTCCTTCCAACAACTTTAACTTCTTGTTTCTGAGAAACACGCTCCAACAATGGAATGTTTACGATCATTTCCTTACCTGAATTCACTTCGATTGTTACTGTTTTACTTTCGTAAAGGGCTAAGGAAGCGGATAAATCGTATTTACCAATAGGGACATTCTTAATTTCAAACGAACCGTCCTCTATTGACGCACAACGCAATGTATTGGATTCAGAAATGTTGATTTCAATTTTCACACCATATAGCGGGTAATTCGTTTCGCTATCATATACTTTTCCTCTTACCGTTTGGGTTGGAACTTGTCCAAAAACCCATGATGAGAAGCACAAAAACCCGAGAATTAACAAATTTTTCATCAAATTATTTTTAACGAAATTAAGTTTTTTCGTTGATTTATAATTCAATGTTCACTTTTTTAAAGTTTTGCACGGTTTTTGAAAAGTGGAGAAAATATTATTAATTTTATCTAAAATAAACGTATGAAAAGTATTCTATTATCTGCATTTGCCCTTATAACATTTGTTTCTTTTTCACAAAAAGAAGCGTTGACTTGGCATAATGATTTACAAAAAGCGGTTTCAATTTCTCAAAAAGAGAAGAAACCAATGATGTTATTTTTCACCGGAAGCGATTGGTGTGGGTGGTGTCACAAATTACAGAAAGAAGTTTTTTACCAAGAAGAATTTGTAAAATGGGCGAAGGACAATGTAGTATTGGTTGAAGTTGATTTTCCAAGTTCAAAAGGAGAAGCGTATAAAAAACAAACGGATGAAATACGTCAACAAAACAACCTGTTGCAGCAACAATTTTCAGTTCGTGGCTACCCAACTGTTTGGTTTGTTAAACCTGAAAAAACGAAAGAAGGTAAACTGAATCTTGGTCAACTTGGTCAAACCGGATATGTTGCTGGAGGTGCCCAAAACTGGATAAATGGCGCAAATGCATTTATATCTGGCAAATAAGGTTTAGAGAAATTCCTGAATTTCATCATAAGAAAATCCTCTGGAGCTCAAAAACCGGAGGATTTTTTGTTTTTTAAGCCACTCATCTTTTTCTTTGGAAAGTTCTGTATTCTTTCGATGAATCAAGTCTTTAAGAATTGATAAATACTCGTCGTAATCTATTGAACATAAAGCATCCTTAATGGTTTCTTTATCTATGAATTTTTGAATTAAGGCAGCTTTTATTTTCGCCTTACCCCACTTGTTTATTCGTAGTTTTCCTTGTGCGAAACTTTGAGCAAACCGTTTTTGATCATAAAAACGAAACTTTTCGAGGTGTTCAATTACCTTTTTAGCCTTTGATTCAGTTGCACCAAGCTGATTTAACTTGTTTTGAATTTCGAAAAGACAACGTTCCTGATAAGCGCAATAAGATTCAAGCTTAACGATTAAATCATCAATTTCCACGATTTTTATAGAGCTATCTCCTCATTTTCCTTGTTTACAAAGGAATATTGAAGAAGGTGATGAGCGGTTATCCCACGAACAGGAATCCATTTTTTATACTTGAAAAACCATTTTAGTTGACGACTTATCATGCCATTTTTAAAATAAGCTTCCAAGTATGGATGAACAAGTAACGTAACGTTTTTCTCCTTTCGATCTGACAAGAGATAACTCAAATTGTTTTCAATTTCTTCCGCAAATAAAATACTCGCTTGAACTTCGCCGCTTCCATTACAGGTTGGACAAGTTTCCGCAGTTTGAATATCTGTTTCTGGTCGCACGCGTTGACGTGTAATTTCGATCACACCAAATTTCGAAGGAGGAATTAAATTATGTTTGGCACGATCCGATTTCATGAATTCTTTCATTTTTTCAAAAAGAATTCGGTTATTCTCTTTTTCGTGCATATCAATAAAATCTATACAAACGATTCCTCCCATGTCACGAAGCTGTAAAACGCGAGCAATCTCCTCCGCTGCTTCAATATTGGTTGCAAGCGCATTTGATTCCTGCCCGTCAGCACCTTTTCGATTTCCGCTATTTACATCAATAACGTGCATCGCTTCAGTATGCTCAATAATTAAATAACCTCCACTAGGCAAAGGAACTTTTTTTCCAAAAAGCGTTTTGATTTGTTTATTGATGCCGAATTTTTCAAAAATGTCCAATTTTCCATCATACAAACGAACTATTTTTTCCTTTCCAGGAGCAATACTTTGAACGTATTCCTTCATTTCGGCAACAAGGCCTGTATCATTTACATGAATATTGGTAAAATCCGCATTCAATAAATCGCGAAGAATGGATGTTGTCGTATTCAATTCTCCCAAAACACGCTTCGGCGGCTGACCACCTTTTATGTTTGCATGCATCGTTTTCCACTTTTCAAGTAGATTTTTCAAATCTTGCTCTAGGTCTAATGTTGACTTATGCTCCGCAACTGTTCGAATGATAACACCAAAATTCTTTGGCTTTATCCGATCCATTAATTCCTTTAATCGATCTTTTTCCTCCTGATCTTTAATCTTTTGGCTAACTGAAATTTTATCAGAAAACGGAACCAACACCAAATACCTACCCGCAAGTGTAACTTCAGAACACAATCGGGGGCCTTTCGATGAAATGGGCTCTTTTGCAACCTGAACCAGGATTGGCTGAGAGGAAGAAACTATATCACTAATTTTTCCTTCTTTTGGAATGTCTCTTTCTAACTTGAAATACATCAAGTCAGCCACATTTTGTTTCCCATTAAGCGTGTCTTTGACAAAACGACTCAACGAATTATATTGTGGACCTAAGTCCAAGTAGTGTAAAAAAGCGTCTTTTTCGTATCCAACATCTACAAAGGCGGCATTTAAACTTGGAGCAATTCTTCTTACTCTCCCAAGGTAAATATCACCAACTGCAAAGTCGGAATTGCCACGCTCTTCGTGTAATTCTATTAATTTTCCGTCACGCAATAATCCGAGCCAAATTCCACTGGACCTTGCGTCTACAACTAACTCGAGGTTCACAAGTTAAATTTTAAGATATTTAAACAATGAAAGCTCAATGAACATTCACTGAGCCTTCTTTTCTTGAAATCAGAAGATTATTTCTTCTTCTTGTGACGATTTTTTCTAAGACGTTTTTTGCGTTTATGAGTCGCCATCTTATGTCTTTTTCTTTTTTTACCGCTTGGCATAATATTATGATTTAATTAACTATCTTAAATAAAAAGCACCCCCTAAAAGGGAGTGCAAAGGTAATTAAAATTTTCAAAAAAACAAAAGCAATTTATTTTACAAGAACTTTCTTCTTTACATCTTCAACAAAAGTTTTTGCTGGCTTGAAAGAAGGAATATTGTGTGCTGGGATAATGATTGTTGTTTTTTTGGAAATGTTTCTTCCTGTTTTTTCTGCTCTTTCCTTCACAACGAAACTTCCAAAACCTCTTAAGTATACATTTTGTCCTTTTGATAATGAATTTTTTATTGAATTCATAAAAGCTTCAACAGCTCTAAGCGCTTCTGCTCTTTCTAATCCTGTCTCCTCTGCAATGTCTGCAACGATATCTGCTTTAGTCATATTTTGTTTGTTTTAAATTACTATTTATAGTTTTCGGCTGCAAAAATAATCGTTCAGAATTTAAAATTATGTTTTTCTGTTCTTTTTTGCAGAAATTTGAATTATGGAACAATTTCAAACAAGTTTAGTTCAGTGGTACGAGAAAAAAAAGAGAGGGCTACCTTGGCGCGACACAATTGACCCCTATTTCATTTGGCTAAGTGAGATAATATTGCAGCAAACTCGCGTTGATCAAGGACTTCAATATTATTTAAAATTCAAATCGGCTTTTCCAACGATTAAACATTTAGCTCAGGCTGAAGAAATAGTAGTACTAAATCTATGGAAAGGATTGGGATATTATAGTAGGGCTAGAAATTTACACGCAACAGCAAAGTTTATTGTAGATTATCACCAAGGGAATTTCCCATCCTCATATGAAGAAATAATAAAATTAAAAGGAATCGGTTCATATACCGCTGCTGCAATTTCATCCTTCGCGTTTGGAGAACCTAAAGCAGTTTTGGATGGTAATGTTTTTCGAGTATTAAGTCGTTTGTTTGGGCTAAAAACACCAATAGATACTACCCAGGGTAAAAAGGAATTTCAAGAACTTGCGGATGAATTGCTAAATAAAAAGAATCCTGCCCAGTACAATCAAGCGATTATGGAATTTGGTGAAATTCACTGTTCTCACATTAACCCAAAATGCGATCAATGCCCACTTGATTTTATGTGTGAAGCAAAAGCTAAAAATTCTGTCAAACAATTACCCGTAAAAATTGGGAAGACAAAAATCACCAAAAAATATTTTGTTTTCCAAATCATTCAAAATGAAGGGAATGTTTTACTAGAAAAACGAGTCGATTCAGGTATTTGGAAAAACATGTTCCAATTTCCTTTGATTGAATTTAATGATGCGTCTGAAAAGATGGATTTCATTCAGAATGGAAATTTTGAATTTGTCTCAACTGAGGTGAAGCATATTTTAAGTCATCAACATTTATATTGTCACTTTGTAGTTTCAAAAGGGCTGGATGATCTAAGAAAGAACGATCAATTTTGGGTCAACAACGTTGATATTTCAAATTATCCTGTTCCCCGGGTCATTGAAAGATACATAGAGGGAAATTATGCGCGAATTTTTAATTTCTAGCTGGTTCATTTTAGTTTGGAATTTTTATATTTGACATTAAATCATTCCTACTATGAAAAAAATTACTTTTCTTTTTTATTCTTTATTTTTTGTAGCGCTTTTAAACGCTCAACAACGTTCATGTCATACAATGGATAATCACGAACGCTTGTTACAAAGTGACCCTCATCTTTTTGAACGAATTCAAAAAATTGAAGAATTTACGAATTATGCAATTAGCTCGGGTAAAGTAGATCAGAATAAAGCTGTAATAACAATTCCGGTTGTTGTTCATGTGGTTTACAACACTTCGGCTCAAAACGTTTCAGATGCTCAAATTCAATCCCAATTGGATGTATTGAACAAGGATTTCAGAAAACTAAATACAGATTTGAGTTTAGTTCCTTCAACTTTTACGAGCTTAGTTGCAGATGCTGAAATTAACTTTTGTTTAGCAAACCGAGATCCAAATGGTAACCCAACAACGGGAATTTTGAGAGTACAAACGAGTCAAGCGTCGTTTTCAACCAATGATGGTGTGAAGTATGCGTCATCAGGAGGAAGTAATGCTTGGCCAGCAAATCAATACTTGAACATTTGGGTTTGTAATATGAGTGGCGGAATTTTGGGGTATGCTCAGTTTCCAGGCGGAGCGTCAGCATCTGATGGTGTTGTAGTCGGATACACTTGTTTTGGAACTACGGGCACAGCTCAAGCGCCATTCAATAAAGGAAGAACTGCGACACACGAAGTCGGTCATTGGCTGAACTTACGTCACATTTGGGGTGATGCTACTTGTGGTAGTGATTTAGTTTCAGACACACCTGTTCACAATACATCAAATTATGGTTGTCCTTCTCATCCACGTTCTAATTCTTGTGGAACTTCGGCTGAAATGTTTATGAATTACATGGATTATGTGGATGATGCATGTATGCAAATGTTCTCCAGCGGACAAAAAGCAAGAATGCAAGCACTTTTCGTATCGGGTGGTGCACGAGCAGGTTTAGCAACATCTCCGGGTTGTTCTGGAAGCTCAGGAGGCGGGACATCCACTCCGGCATATTGCGCTGCGGCAGGAAGCAATACCCAATTCGAATGGATTTCCAATGTTAAATTTAACACAATAAACAATTCATCAACAGGAGGTGGAGGTTATTCGAATTTCACTTCAATATCTACTTTAGTTAACAAAGGAACGGCATACACACTTACATTAACACCAAGCTTTGCAAGTACTACATATCCTGAGTATTTCAGAGTATATGTTGATTATAATGGTGATTTGGACTTTGCCGATGTGGGAGAACTAGTTTACACTTCACCGGCAACAAGTACTGCAGTTACTGCATCAATTACTATTCCAACCACTGCAATAACAGGAAATGTTAGGATGCGTGTCATGATGAAAGATGGTGCAATTACAGGTCCTTGTGAATCTTTCACTTACGGAGAAGTTGAAGATTATACACTCTCTATCCAAGCTGGTTCAACAGGAACAACCTGCGGCACACCAAGTGGATTGACGAATTCGACCATAGGAACTACAACAGCTACTATTTCTTGGGGGGCTGTTACGGGAGCAACGAGCTACACACTTCAATTCAAGAAATCAACTGCAACTACTTGGACATCCGTTTCAACAACGAGTGCAAGTTATAATTTAACTGGTTTAACTTCCTCTACTACTTACAATTGGCAAGTTCGGACGAATTGTTCAAGTGGAAGCAGTGCATACATAGCAGGGACTAACTTCACTACTCAAGCATCAAGTACCTCCACTTGTACAGATTCTTATGAAACGAATAATTCATTTTCTGCTGCCAAATCAATAGCTGCAAATACGAACATCACAGCTTTGTTGAATACAAGTACAGATACTGATTGGTTTAAATTTTCTAATACGTCAACAGCAAAAAATATTCGTGTGACTTTATCCAACCTACCAGCGGATTATGATTTAAGATTGTATAACAGCGCAGGCACTTTGTTGTCAACATCAGCAAATGGAGGGAATGCCACTGAACAAATTAAATATAACAACGCGCCTGTTGGAACGTAT